>DAOUBX010000046.1:0-3226 GCA_034432445.1 Anaerolineales bacterium | reverse complement strand
TGCGACCGGTTTACAGCTTGAGCCGGCTCTGCAGACGCCCTGGCCAGCGCAGCCTTAAGTGCCCGGCACCTAGGGCTGAATAGTTGCTCTTAAGCTTCATAAGTCGCCACTACGAAGGTTACTACGAAGAAGAACAAGGAGAACTTTCACCATGACAACCTTATCGCTCGATCCGCTCTTTCACTATGGCGACCTGCGGCGCAAAGCGACCAAGGCCGGCGATTTCACCGGCCAGGACATCCTCTCGGTTGCGCAGTTCGATCGCGACAGCCTGGCCTACATCTTCCATCGCGCCCACGAGATGCGCCAGATGGTGGAAACGATCGGCTATGCCGACCTGCTGAAGGGCTACGTGCTGACCTGCCTCTTCTACGAGCCCAGCACGCGCACCAGCGCCTCCTTCATCGCCGCTATGGAGCGGCTGGGGGGCAGCGTCATCCCCATCACCCAGGGTGTGCAGTTCAGCTCCGTTAGCAAGGGCGAGACCCTGGCCGACACCGTGCGCACGCTGGAGCAGTACTCCGACGTGATCGTGCTGCGCCATCCCGAGATCGGCTCGGCGC
This sequence comes from Anaerolineales bacterium, assembly GCA_034432445.1. Taxonomy (GTDB): domain Bacteria; phylum Chloroflexota; class Anaerolineae; order JAAEKA01; family JAAEKA01; genus JANWYQ01. The sequence goes on along the minus strand of DAOUBX010000046.1, from coordinate 2,663 downwards.
GCGTCGCCGCCGACTACGCCAGCGTACCGGTGATCAACGCCGGCGACGGCGCAGGCGAACACCCGACGCAGGCGCTGCTGGACCTCTTTACCATTCAGGAGGAGCTGGGCACGATCGACGGCCTCAAGATCGCCATGGTCGGCGACCTGCGCTATGGCCGCACCGTCCACTCGCTCACCAAGCTGCTGACGCAGTACGATGTCAGCCTGCGCTTCGTGTCACCGGAGATCCTGCGCCTGCCGCTGGTGCTGATGAACGAGGTCAAGGACGCCGGCTTGAACGTGCGCGAGACCCATGATGTCGCCGACGTCATCGAGAACGCCGACGTGCTCTACGTCACCCGTGTGCAGAAGGAGCGCTTCACCGACCTGGCGCAGTACGAGGAGGTCAAGGGGCAGTACGAAATCACGGCGGAGCTGATGCAGCGCGCCAAGGCCAAGATGATCGTCATGCACCCGTTGCCGCGCGTCGGCGAGATCCACTACGCCGTGGATGCGGACCCGCGCGCCGCCTATTTTCGTCAGGTGCGCAATGGCATGTACGTGCGCATGGCGCTGCTGGCAATGGTGCTGGGTAAAGCGTAGTTGGTAAGCTGGTAAGGTAGTAGAGCGGTAGATTGGTAGTTTGGTCGCGCGCTCGAGTGTGCGGGCCATCTTCCACGCGTGCACGCAACCGGTGTACCACTGTACCAATTACCAATCTACCGATCCACCAATCCACCGAGTACCTGGACAACTCAGATGAGCGCACCACCCCTGACCTGCGATTTTCTCGGCTTTCGGCTGCACTCGCCGTTGGTGTTGGCGTCGGGCATCATTGGCACCAGCGCTAGCTTGCTTGCGCGGGCAGCGCAGGCAGGGGCCGGCATGGTCACCGCCAAAAGCTGCGGCCCATCCCCGCGCGCCGGTCACCCCAACCCCGTGGCGCTGGACTGGGGCGGCGGGCTGATCAACGCCATCGGCCTCACCAACCCTGGCGCAGCGCACGAGGCCGTGCTGCTGGCCGAGGCCAAGCGCGTGCTGCAGCCGTTAGGTGTGCCCTTGATCGCCAGCATTTTCGCCGGCACCGTGGAGGAATTCGGCCAGGTAGCCGCCATCGTCGCCCAAGCCCAGCCCGACCTGATCGAGGTCAACATCTCTTGCCCCAACGTGGGCGACGAGTTCGGCACGCCCTTCGCCGGCTCCCCCGACAGCGCCGCCGCCGTGACCGATGCTGTCAAACGGGCGCTCGTTCGGTCCAAAGACCGGCCAATCCCTCCCCCTTCCTCGCAGGAAGAGGGCCGGGGTGAGGGCATCCCCATCGCCGTCAAGCTCGCTCCCAACGTCCCCGACATCGCCCGCATTGCGCGCGCCGTTGTCGAGGCCGGCGCCGACGCCATCACCGCCGTCAACACCATGCCGGGGATGATCATCGACGCCGCGTCCGGCCAGCCGGTGCTCTCCAACAAGGTAGGCGGCATCAGCGGGCCGGCCCTCAAGCCGATCGCCCTGCGCGCCGTCTACGAGATCGCCCAGGCCGCCGCAGGTGTGCCCATCATCGGCACGGGCGGTGTGGTCACCGGCCGGGACGCGGCCGAGATGCTGATGGCCGGCGCCACGGTCGTCGGTGTCGGCTCTGCGGTCTGGTACCGCGGCGTGGACGCCTTCCGCCAGATCAACGCCGAGTTGGCGGCGTTGATGGCGCAGCATGGCTGCGCCACAGTGGCTGCGCTGCGCGGCCTGGCTCTTTCGCCAGGGGTTAGGCAGAGGAGGTGCGCCTATGGGTGAGGGCTTGGCAGGCCTGCATCAGCCATGCCGCATCGTCTCCATCCGCCAGGAAAACGCCGTCACTCGCACCCTCATGCTTGACGGCTCACTGGCCGCCGATCCTGGCCAATTCGTCATGGCTTGGCTGCCCGGCGTGGACGAGAAACCCTTCAGCTTGGCCCACGCCGATCCCATCACGCTCACCGTCGCTGCGGTCGGTCCCTTCAGCCGCGCCCTGCACAATCTCTCTGTCGGCGACCGCCTCTGGCTGCGCGGCCCCCTTGGCCACGGCTACACCCTCCCTCACGACACCGTCTCCCTATCTCAGAGGGCGCGGGTCGGGGTGAGGGCCCACACCCTCCTCATCGGCGGCGGCTACGGCGTAGCTCCCCTGCGCTTCCTGGCCGAACGATTGCTGGCAGCCGATTACTCAGTCTCCATGATCATCGGCGCGCGCACAGCCGGCGACCTGCTGCTGGTCGACGCGTTCCGGGCCATGGACGTGCGGCTTTGGCTGACCACCGAGGACGGCGCCGCCGGACTGCGCGGGCTGGCAACCGATGCGATCGATGCAGCCTTGTTCGCTGCGCCTGAGCAAACAAGCATGGTCTACGCCTGCGGGCCGACCGGGATGTTGCGCGCCGTTGCTACTCTCTGCCGGAGCAAGGGCCTGCCGACGCAGCTCTCTTGGGAGGCGCACATGCGCTGCGCCATCGGCCTCTGCGGCAGTTGCGAAGTCGGCGGCGGCTGGCTGACCTGCCTCGACGGCCCCGTGTTTCGCTTCGATCCCACGGTGCAAAATCAGCTGGGAGAGATGGTAACTACTTAGCCCGGTGAATGGAACACCTGCACTTGCATCGCAGGTGCAAGTGTTCACCGTCTGACAGCACGACACCTGCGCCTGCGCCGACGAAGCCT
>DAOUBX010000045.1:0-10716 GCA_034432445.1 Anaerolineales bacterium | reverse complement strand
TGCGACCGGTTTACAGCTTGAGCCGGCTCTGCAGACGCCCTGGCCAGCGCAGCCTTAAGTGCCCGGCACCTAGGGCTGAATAGTTGCTCTTCCTCAACGATAGTAGCCCTGCAGGGCAGCGTCGGTGCTGACGTTGTTCAGCACGGCGCCGATGATGCGCGCGTGTACTTTTTCTAAGGCTTCTTTGGCGCGGCGGGCGTAGTCGCGCTTAGTCTGGCCGGCGTTCAGCACCAACAGCACGCCGTCCACCTTGGTGGCCAGCACCGAGGCGTCGGAGACGGCCACCACCGGCGGCGAGTCGAACAGCACCAAGTCGGCTCGGCCGGCCAGCTCGCCGATCAGCTCGTCCATGCGCCGGGAGGCCAGCACCTGCGCCGGGCTGACCGGCAGCGGCCCGCTGGTGAGCACCTGCAAGCCGGGCGTCTCGACCACGGCCTGGCATGCGGTCTCCACCTGGCTTTGACCTGCGGTCAGGCTGGACACGCCGACGTCGTTGCGCAGCCCAAACAGCTCGTGCTGTCGCGGCTGACGCAGGTCGCAATCCACCAAAATGACTCTTTGGCCCATTTGGGCGGCCACGACCGCCAGGTTGGCCAGCGTGGTGGACTTGCCTTCATCGGGGCCGGCGGAAGTCACCAACAGCGTGCGCACGGGTTGCTCCTGGCTGGAAAAGGAGAGGTTGATGTACAGGGAGCGGTACGCCTCGGCAGTGGGCGATTGTGGGTCGGTCAGTGTGATCAAGTGCTTGGTCATAGGTTCTCTTTCACCGGCTGCTGCCTAGGCCTGCACGGACGGCGCAGGGCTGGGCTTGGCCTTGACGCTGCGTCGTCCGGCGCGGGTTGGCTGGCCTCCTTCGGCCGGGATCGCGCCCAGGACGCTCAGCCCCAACGTGCGTTCCACGGCCGCCGGCGTGCGCAGGATATCTGCTTCCAGCCATTCCAGGGCGAAGACGATCAGCAAGCCCAGCAGAGCACCCAAGACGGCGCCGGCAATGGCGTTCACCAACGGCTTGGGCTTGAACAGCGGCGCATCGATCAGATTATCGACTAGCTTGACCTCGATGCGGTCGCTCTTGTCCTGTTGCTGGTAATAGGCGCTGCGCTCATCCACGAACTCGTTGGCGAAGGTCAACGCAATCAGCTTAGCCACCTCAGGCTCTTGATCCTCGGCCGCAATCTCGATCAGGAACTGGTCGCCCACCGGGTTGACCTCTACTTTGGCCAGCAGGTCGTAGGTGGACATGTCGAGCGCGGCGCGGTCGATGACCCGGCTGGCGGTCTTGTGGGTTTTGATGTTGACGGCGAAGTTGCGCAGCAAGTCCTTGGCGGTGTTGCCCAAGCCCCAGTCAGGTCGGGCCGGCACCACGCTCACCATGGCCTTGGCTTTGTAGATCGGCGTCTGCACCCGGCTGACGCCGAAGGTCACAGCGGCCGCCAGCACCGCCAACACCACAATGATCCACCCCCGTTTGCGCAGGATGTTCAGGTAATCGCGAATTTCCATGCCGATTCTCCGATGAGGTGACGTGTGTCACAGAGTAACTGTTCAACCGCAGGCGCCGGTCACCGACGTGGCATCTGTGCTGGGTAAGGTGTCCGCCCAGTTCACACAGGCCTGCCAGTTGCTTGCCGGTGCTCGGCGCCTGATCAAATGTCGGGCGTGACCAACATTGCGCGGTGCAGCAGCGGCTGGATTCTACCACAGGCCAGGTCTACGGCCAATTCAACTAGCTGGAGCCAGCCATGCCAAAGCGTGACCTCCTGCCGGAACCCATCCTTACCTAGGCGACACGCAGGTCGCAGAGGCTCTGTGCCTTGGCTCTTCGCGGTGCCAGGATGCATGCGCCCAACGCAATTGGCGCAGGTATAGCACGTTGTCGGCAGTACAGTGGTTCACCATCAGGGCCATGTGCGCTCCCCGGTGTTGCGTTGCGTTCCTGGTGCGTCGTGGCAGCTTACGGTTTGCGCCCAGTGTTGCGGGGGATCTCGCCCACCACGCGCAAGCCCATTTGTTCCACGTCCTCGCGGCTGCGCACGCGGTCGTCCAGGTAGTCCACCAGAAAGGCCAGCGCGATGCCCGCGGCCAGAGCCAGCAGCAGGCGCAGCGGCAGGTCGAGCCGTTGCCGCAGACCAGGGCTGACCTCGACCACCGCGCCGCGGTTCACCAGATAGGCGGCGCCGTTCTGGGCGAACAAGCGCGGCATGAAGTCGGCAGCTTGTTCCTCGATGGTCGCGCGCACCGCGTCGGCAATGGCGGCCAGCTGCTCGGGGTCGCCCCAGGTGATGGCCACGTTCATGATGCGGTGTAGCTTGCCGGCCTGGGTCGAGCCTTGCAGCGCGCCTGCCGGCACCGAGATGCCCTCGCTGGCCAGCCGCCGGCTCACGGCGGCGGCGAACTCGCTGCCCCGCACTACCTCAGCCAGATCGTCGATCAGATACTCGGAGGCCAATGCGGTGTAGTAGTTTTCTTCGCCGTCGCCAGGCTGCTGCGGCCGGACGCCCACACTAAAGCTCAAAGCGGTGGTGTATTGCTTGGGCCGCGGCTGCCAAGGGCGCTGGGTGACCAGGGTCAACAAGGCCACCAAGATCACCAGGAGCACCGGGATCCACCAGCGCCGGCGGATGACTGCCCAGTATTGTCGTAGTTCCATAGACAAGCAAAACCGTAGGTGACTACAAGTCGCAAGCGTCCGGCGTCTATGCCCTATCGGTGGGCCGGTAGACGCCGGCAGTGATTGCGCGCCGGTGAGCGGCCAGCTTGGCGTCGACGAAGTTCGTCAGCTCGCGGCGAAACCGGTCAACTGCGAAGCGCTCGGCGTTGCGGCGGCAGGCAGCCGGGCTGACCGCAGCCGTGTCGAAGGCTTGCACCGCTGCTGCCAGCGCTTGCGGCGTCTGCTCGTGGAAGAGCGCGCCGGTCTCGCCGTCGATGATCGTGTCCAGCGCGCCGCCGCCGGCGTAGGCGATCACAGGCCGGCCTGCTGCCTGGGCCTCGACCGGCGCAATGCCGAAATCCTCCAGGCCGGGAAAGATGAAAGCGCGGCAATGCTGATACAGATCGACCAGTCGATCCCACGACACACGGCCTAGGAATGTAACGTTCGGGCCGGCCTGAGCCTCCAGCGCGCGGCGATCGCGACCATCGCCGAACACCAACAGAGGCAGGCCCAACTGGTTGAAAGCTGCCACCGCCAAGTCCACCCGCTTGTAGGGGATCAGTCGGCCGCCGGCCAGGTAGTAGTCGCCCGGCGTGCGATCGGACGGCGTAAAGCGTTCGACGTCCACCGGCGGGTAGATGATGGCGCTGGCGCGGCCGTAGAACTTGCGGATGCGCTGCTGTACGGCGCGGCTGATGGCGATGAAGTGGTCGACCCGGTCGGCCGCCAGGCGATCCCATTGCCGCAGCCAGACCAGGACGGGACGCAGCAGCCAGTCCGCCGGCCGGCCAATGCCCTCGCGCTGGCGATAGGCGTCGTACATCCACAGAAAGCGGGTAGGGGTCAGGCAATAGCTGATGTGCAGCGTTTCCGGCGGCGTGATCACGCCATGGCAGAAGGCTGATTTGTTGCTGATCACCAGCTCGTAGTCGCTCAGGTCGAACTGCTCGAACGCCAGGGGGTATAAGGGCAGGTAGACCTGGTGGTGGCGGGTGACGCCCGGCAAACGCTGCATGAAGCTGGTGTGCACGTCCCAAGCGCGGTAGCTGTCGGGCATCAGCGCCGGGCCATAGATGCTGGTGTAGATGGGCGCAGCCGGCCACATGGCCACCAACGTCTCCAGCACGTTTTCGGCGCCGCCTATCTGGTTGAGCCAATCGTGTACGAGGGCCGTCTTCATGCGGCGCTTATTGTACCCTCGCCGTGGCAAAACGACAAAGGCGCTGCCAACCCGGCCATAACTGGCAGAATTGGGCAACCAATGGTATACTAGCGGGCAACATTCAGATGGCACCCATCACCACATCGCCGGAGGTTGAGCTGTGCGCGTTTCTTGTTTGCAAGAAAACCTGGCCCGAGGGTTATCGATCGTAGGACGAGCGGTGTCCCCGCGCAGCACATTGCCTGTGCTGGGGAATATTTTGGTGGCTACCGATCAAGGCCGTCTGAAGCTGGCGGCCACAAACCTGGAAATCGGCATTACGTGCTGGATCGGCGCCATGGTCGAGGATGACGGTGCCATCACGGTGCCGGCGCGTTTGCTCACCGAGTTTGTCAACCAGTTGCCGGCGGAGCGCATCGACATGGACTTGAGCGTGCGCACGCTGACGCTGAACCTGAAATGCGCGCGCTACGACACCAACATCAAAGGCATCGACGCCAGCGAGTTCCCGATCATACCCACGGCTGACGGCGATGGCGCGATCCGCGTGGAGGCCGCGACCCTGCGCAAGATGATCAACCAGGTGGTCTTTGCCGCAGCAACAGACGAGAGCCGGCCCACGCTCACCGGCGTCCACACGCGTTTCAACGGCCAGCGCCTGACAATGGCTGCCACCGACGGGTTCCGCCTGGCCGTGCGCAGCACAACCTTGGCCGAGCCGGTGCCGCAAAAGGTCGAGGTCATCATTCCGGCGCGCGCCCTGGCCGAGCTCAGCCGGGCGATTGGGCTCTTGCCCGACGCCGACAAGCAGTATGCCGAGATCACCATCGCGCAGGCGCGCAACCAGGTGTTGTTCCACTTGCCCGATGTCGACATGGTCTCCCAGTTGATCGACGCCAACTTCCCCAACTACGAAGCCATCATCCCGCGCACCTTTGGCACGCGCACCGTGGTCGACACCGCTGCGCTGTTGCGGGCGCTGCGTCTGGCCAGCTTGTTTGCGCGCGACAGCTCCAACATCGTGCGTCTGCAGATCACTCCCGGCGTAGACAGCGCGCCCGGCACACTGACCTTGACGGCGACCTCGGCCGAGTCTGGCGACAACGTTTCGGACCTGGATGCCATCGTCGAAGGCCCTGCTGCCGAAATCGCCTTCAATGCCCGCTATATGATCGACGTGCTCAACGTCATCGAGGAGCCACAAGTGGCGCTGGAGACCACGCGTGCCAGCGCGCCCGGCGTGCTCCGGCCGGTAGGCGTTGGCCCGGACGACTTCACCTCTGTGGTTATGCCCATGCACGTCAACCGCTAAGCGCAGGTGTTGGGCGGTTGACCGCGAGCCCCAGGCGACGTTCGCAAGTAAGTCCGAACGGCCGGCAGGCCTAACTGGGCCAAAGGTTTCCATGCGGTAGCACAGATCCGGTCAAGCCTAGACTCCGGAGTAGACCAGCAAACCCGGCTGAAGCCTGAACCAGACCAGGGCCGCCTCGTATTACCGCCAGGTTAGAAAACCTGGCGGTTTTCTTGACCACCGACTACCGATCACCGATCACCGATCAACGGTCACCGCCCACTCCCCTCCCATGCATCTCTCCCACCTCTCCCTTACCAACTTCCGCAACTACAGCCGGCTGGAGCTGGACTTGGGCGAGGGCATTACCCTTCTGCAAGGCGCCAACGCCCAAGGCAAAACCAATTTTCTGGAGGCCATCGCCTTTCTGGCCACAGGTCGCTCGCTGCTGTCGTCGGCGGAACGGGAGCTGCTGAACTGGTTGGCGTGGGAAGAGCCGCTGCCTTTTGCGCGGCTGGCCGGCGATTTGGTGGTTGCTAGCCGGCGCATGAAGATCGAGATGGCGTTGGTAGCCAACGGCGGTGGGGCGGCCGGCCAACGGTTGCGCAAAGAGGTGCGGATCAACGGCGTGCCGCGGCGCGCCCTGGACCTCGTCGGTCAGATGCCGACCGTGCTTTTCTTGCCGCAAGACATTGAGCTGGTAGCCGGCGCGCCGAGTGTCCGCCGGCGCTATCTGGACATCGCCCTGTGCCAGATGCAGGCCGACTATTGCCGTGCCTTGAGCATCTACAACAAGTCCCTTGCTCAGCGCAACGCCCTACTCAAAGCGCTGCGCGAGCGCGGCGGCAGCCCTGATCAACTCGACTACTGGGACGAGCAGCTGGTCAACCTGGGCAGTTTGCTGGTGGCGCGCCGCGCCGCCTTTGTGGCTGATCTCGAGGTCGAGGCCAACCAACGCCAATTGGCGCTTACCGAGGGCCGTGAGCGCTTGCATCTGCGCTACGTGCCGCGCGTGACACCCGGCCAGGACGAGGCGCCGGAAGAAGAAAGCGCCGGCGAAAACGGCGGGGAAGGCGACGAAGCCTGGCTACAAGAGCCTTCGCCGGTCTACCTGGACGGGGCTGCCCCGGCCATCGCGGCTGCCTTGCGCAGCGAGCTGGCGCGCATCAGGCGACGTGAGATCGCGGTCGGCATGTCGCTGATCGGCCCCCACCGCGATGACGTGCAGTTTATCGGACAAGGGCGCGACCTGCGCACTTATGGCAGCCGCGGTCAGCAGCGCACAGCCGTGCTGGCCGTCAAATTGGCTGAGGTTGCGGTGATGCGCAAGGCGCTGGCTGCCCCGCCCCTCTTGCTGTTGGACGATGTGATGTCGGAGCTAGACGCCAACCGCCGCGGCATGTTGTTGAGCGCCCTGGCCGGCGTGCGTCAGGCCATCGTCACCACCACCGACTGGGATGACTTCTCCGAGGGGTTTCGCCGCGCCGCCCACTGCCTGCACGTGTCCGAAGGACACATCGAGGCGGAATGAAGTTGCAATTGCCCGGCGCTGAAGGCTGAGCAGCCACAAAAAAACCTACGCCCAACGTCGCTCCGTCTGCTCGTTGGCAGGAGCGGCGACAGGCGTAGGTGTTGCGCCCTTGCGCGTCCGGCTGGTGGGTGGGGGAGGGCGGCTTGCTAGCTGTCGGAGGCTGAGCTGCTTTGGCTGCGGCTATCGGTCACGTACCAGCCAGCCCGAACCCTTGAACACGATACCGGGAACAGTGTATAGGCGGTGCACGGCGTCGTGGCCGTTGGGACAACGCGGCGCAGCCGCTTCACCAAAGGATTGACGCCGCTCGAAATGGGCTCCGCACGTGTCGCACGCATACTCGTAGATGGGCATACTCACCTCCTGAACTGGCTGCGGTTAACCCGGTTCTTGCGCTAGCAACGCAACAGGGCGGCCTACGGGCCGCCCTGCTGGTTACAACCGGTAGGGGTGCAGATTTACTTGGCCAGCACCTTGATCTGCTTCGGCTTCACAGCTTCGGCTTTCGGAACCACAATGGTCAGCACGCCGTGCTCGAAGGTCGCTTCGATGTTGTCGGCATTCACCGGGACATTGAACGTCAGGCTGCGGCTGAAGGGGCCGTAGCGGCGTTCGCGCATGACGTATTCCACGTTCTCCAGCGGCGCCGGAATCTCGCCCTTGATCGTCAGCACATCGCCCTCAAAGGTGATCGTAACCTTCTCGGGGTCGACGCCCGGCACATTGGCCATGATCACCACCTCTTCGGCGGTCGTGTAGACATCGACCGGCAGGCGCCAGGTCGCGCCCTCGCCGTCGGTGCGGCGGCTCAAGGTGCTCCAACCGGGTTGCACAAAGCTGTCCTCGAACAGGCGATCCATTGCCTCGCGCAAAGCCACAAAGTCACGCATCGGTTCCCAACGAGTTACTACCCTAGTCATGTTTTGCTCTCCTTTTTCAGTTGCCACGAATGGTGTCAGACCTGCTGTCTCGAAAAACGGTCAGCCAACCGGCTTGCCGCCAGCCGGCTGACCGTGGATGCTGTAGGGTTTACTTCACAGAGACCTTGATCTGCTTCGGTTTCACCGTCTCGGCCTTGGGCATGGTCAGCTTCAGCACACCGTTCTCAAACACGGCCTCGACCTTGTCCGTCTGCACTTCGCTCGGCAGCGACAGGCTGCGCTCGAAGCGACCATAGCGCCGCTCCTGGCGGATGTAGTTGGCCTTCTCGACCTTCTCCTCGGACTTGGTTTCGCCCTTGATCGTCAAGGTATCGCCGGTGATCGTGACATCGATCTCCTCAGGCTTGACGCCCGGCACCGACGCGGTCACGACGTAGTTATCGCCGTCATCGTAGATGTCCACCGGAAGGGCGCCGCTCTCACCGCCGAAGGGGAAGAAGCGCGGTCCCACAAAGCTCTCCTCGAACAGCTTGTCCATCGCCTCACGCAGGCTCATCATCTCACGGAACGGCTCACGTACGATCAGGCTTGTCATAGTCGGACCTCCTTTGTCGTTCAGTACTCACGCAAGTGCGCAGTTTTGTGCGTCTCAAGCAAGTTTGGTGTTGTTTCCGGCGCAGGCCGGCTTTGCTTTTACGCCCCCAATATCGCGCTGTTGTGTTAGATGAGCATTTGCGCTGCGTTAGCTTTGTGTTAGCGTTTTGACCGGCGGAGCCGGCCACAGCGTTTGTCGACGCCCCCGGCGATCGTCCTCGTGAGCAAAACAAGCGCAGGCCGTGCAGGATACCCTGCACGGCCTGCTGCTGGCGCACGAGAGATGGCCAACGTGATGTGTGCGGCTCAGCCGATAACCGTCAGATAGTCGTTGACGCCAACGACGCCGGGAACCTGCCGGACTACCTCCACCACAGCCTGCTGCTGTTCCTTGCCATGCACCGTCCCCTTCAAGTGCGCTACACCGAGGAACATCTCACAGCGCACGTCGGCTGTGGCTGTGCGGGGATCGCTGGCCAGCCTGGCTGCGATGTCCAGGGCAAGCTGTTCATCGCTGATCAACTCGTTGCGCAGCTGCCAGCCGTTGACGGCGCTGCGTGCCAGACGCTGCGCCAAGTTACGCAGGGTGTTGGTGCGCACGCGTCCTTTCAGCGCCAGCTCGCCGGGGCTGGCCTCCACGACAATGGCGGAGGTCGTCGTGCGCAACGCCTGCTGTTGCTCCAGCAGATCAAGGGCGCGCAAGGCTACTTTCTTGGCCGTTTCGTCTGTTGCCTGAACCGATATCATGTCCTGCCCTCCTCGTCTTCGTTTTGGGCAAGCCCGGCGACAAACGCCAGGCCCACGATGGTAAATGAGATCGATTGATCAACTGCTTGCATTATCGCGCATGTTGGCACAAGCGACAAGTGTCAACGGGCCTGCACATCTGGACAGTCACGCCTGAAGGCTGTACAATCCTACCATGAGCACTTCTCCTGCCGCACGGGGCTACTTCCTCGTATTGCTGGCTGCGGGCCTCTGGGCAACGTTAGGCGTGATCTACAAGATGTTGGCCGAGAGCTTTGGCTTGCCGCCGCTGGCCGTAGCTGCCTTTCGCGCCGGGCTGGGCGGACTTCTGCTGCTGGGTGGCTTGGCCGTTTTGCGCCGGCACTGGCTGCGCGTGAATCGCCGCACAGCGGGCGTGGTCGTCGCCTATGGCATATTCGGCATCGCCCTGTTCTACGCCGTCTACATCAACGCCATTCTGTCGGTTGGCGTGGCTGTGGCGGCCGTGCTGCTGTACACGGCGCCGGCGTGGGTGGCTGTGATCGCCTGGCGCTTTCTCGGCGAGCAACTGACGCGCACCCACCTAGCAGCTCTGCTTCTCACGCTGCTGGGCTCAGCCCTCGTGGCCCAAGTCTACCGGCCTGAGCTTCTGCGCCTCAACCTTGTGGGCATTGTGTGGGGCCTGCTGTCGGGGTTGACCTACGGCCTGTGGAGCGTGTTCAACAAGGTCGGCGTGCGCCATACCAATCCGTGGACCCTACAGTGCTACGGCATGCTGATCGGGGCCGCAGCGTTGCTGTTCTTACAGCCCATTACGCCTTTGCAGGGCGCGCTGCACTCGCCGGAGGCCATTTTCTGGCTGCTGGCGTTGGCCCTGGGGCCCACGGTGGGCGCCAGCGTGGCCTATGCGGCCGGCGTCCAAACCGTGCCGGTCAGCGTGGCCAGCCTGGTGGCGACGTTGGAGCCGGTCTTGGCGGCCGTGCTGGCGCGGTTGGTGCTGGGTGAAAGCCTGAGCGTGGGGCAGATCATCGGCGGCGGTTTGGTGCTGGCGGCCGTGTGGCTGCTGCGGCCACGTGAGTCCGCTGCGCCGCTGCCAGATGAGCATCCCCTAGCCAGCAACTGATCAGTCACCCGTACCTTAAAAATCAAGACTGCCGGGTTCCAACGTATTGACTTGCGCAAGTTGTCTGTGCTATAATTTGAGTAGCTTTAGAGAGCACCTTAACAAAATGCTAGCGATACCGACAAAGTGAGCAGGTAAGTACACCAGTCCGGCTGGCAGACTGGTCGACAGGATAGTGAGCATTGTCGGAAGTTAGCTAAGATAAGGTACCTCCCTAAAGTTAGGAAAAGGGAGCCCCGAGAAATTGGACAGTGTGCCAGAAGCGACGCAGAGTGATCTGTCAGCCACATGGGCTCAAGCCTGGCACGGCTAACAAGCAGTGGCTTGTACAGAGCCGTGGGGTGGCATGACTGACAGACGAGGACTGGCAGAATGGCACGAACCGAGCTGCCGTGTCGAGTAGTGAGATCACAAAGCTGCTAGGGAGTCAAGGCAGCCTTTCCCCTAAGGCAACCAAGTTTTTGGGTCGACAGCAGCTCTCTGACTGGCAAGTCTGAAAGGTTAGTTGAGGCCCCTTTTCCGATCACAGGCCCAAGCCCACGCTTGGGCCTGTTTTTTTGCTGACTATTCAGGTGCCGGGCACTTGCGACCGGCTTACAGCTTGAGCCGGCTCTGCAGACGCCCTGGCCAGTGCAGCCTTAAGTGCCCGGCACCCAGGGCTGAATTATTCAGGTGCCGGGCACTTGCGACCGGCTTACAGCTTGAGCCGGCTCTGCAGACGCCCTGGCCAGCGCAGCCTTAAGTGCCCGGCACCC
>DAOUBX010000044.1:0-37246 GCA_034432445.1 Anaerolineales bacterium | reverse complement strand
GCGCATGGGCATCTGGTTTGCAAACGTGTCTGCGAAGCCAACCTAGGTCGCAAATCGCCTACAAATGCCCGGCACCTGAGCAGTTACCCGCAGAGGACAATCCCTGTCAAACCAGATTCGCGGCCCCGTGCCTGCTGATTGGCATTTGGCAGCGGGTGACATACAATGCGTCTATTGGGCAAGAAGACTGGAAGACTGGGCCAGTCTTTGAGACTGGCCCAGTCTAGGCGTGAACGCGAGGCACCATGCCCTCCTATCGCTTCCTGCAAGTTGACGTCTTCACCGATGTACCCTTTGGCGGCAACCCGCTGGCCGTGTTTCCTGATGCGCAGGGCCTGACCAGCCAAGAAATGCAGCAACTGGCGCGCGAGCTCAACCTGTCGGAAACCACCTTCGTGCTGCCGCCCACTGCGCCCGACGCCGACTTCAAAGTGCGCATCTTCATGCCCACCACAGAGATTGCCTTTGCCGGCCATCCGCTGGTGGGCACCCACTGGGTGTTGGCGCACTTGGGCCGCGTGCCACTACAGGAGCCGACAACGCGCGTGACCTTCGAGCTAGGCGTTGGCCTGCGCAGCGCAGAGCTGCACGTCGCCGCTGGACGGGTGACCCGCGTGGTCACCGACCATCAGCAGCCGGAGTTCCTGGCGATTGCCAATGCTGACCAAGTGCAGCGGCTGGCCAAGGCCCTGGGGCTGGCGTCAGAGGCTATCACCGCCATGGCTGCGCCCGTGCAGGTGGTCTCGACCGGCTTTCCGCAGCTCTTCGTGCCGGTGCGCTCCTTGGCAGAGGTGAGCTGCCTTCGCCCGCTGGACCTGGACGTGCCCGCGCTGAGCCGGCTCTGCACCGAGCTAGGCTTGTCCGCCGTAGACGTGGCGGTGTTTACCCTGGAAACGATGTTACCCGACCGCCATGTGCACATGCGCTTCTTTGCGCCGGCCTCCGGAGTGCCCGAGGATCCGGCAACGGGCTCGGCCAGCGGCGGGCTGGCGGCGTATCTGGTACAGCACGACCTGCTGCCCGCCACACCGCCGCTGACTGTCGTCCGCACCGAACAGGGCCTGGAGATGGGCCGGCCCAGCCAGGTGACGGTCGAGGTCGAAGGCGCAGCCCACAACATCGCGATGGTGCGCGTGAGCGGCGATGTGGTGAAGGTGATGGAGGGACGGTTCGCATGGTGAACAGAGAGGGAGCTGAGAGAAAGAAAGGAAAGAAGGGAAATGAGGAAAAGAAGGGAAACAGGCGATGCCGGCGCGGTTGAGTGAGACCTATCAGCCGGGCGCGCTCGTCGAAATTCACTTCGAGCAAGAGGGGGAGGAGCGTTGGATTGCCGGTCGGGTGGTGATGCACCAGCACCCGGGCCTGTGGGTGCGCACAGGCGACGGCCGTGCATGGTTTGTCACTAACACGCGACGCATCCGTCCCCAGCCTCAGACAGCCCAGTCCGGCGCGCTGGACGAAAACCAGTCAGAACCATGATAACCGGCGAAGGCTGGCTCGGTCGGCCGCCGGAACGCTGTGTGAAAAGCAGCCAAACCACTGTGTGATAGGAACTAACATGATTTCTTTGCGAACTGCGCAGGCGCTGCGCGATGCGGGTCTGCGTTGGGAGCCGGCCCAGCTCGACTTCTTCGCCATTCCAATGGCCGGCTTCGAGAACCAAGTGTTTGTCATCAGCAACATGACCGTGATGGCCGAGGCCATCCGTGACCGCCTGGCCATCACCTTTCACGGCAGCGTGGAGTGGGCGCTTGACCACGTGTGGGCAGGTGAAGTGATCTGGCTGCCGCGCGAGGAACAGCTGCGCGAGCTGCTAGAAGAGCACCTGCTAGGCGAACAGCAACCGGCGCTCACCCTCGAAACCTCGCGCTACGGCTACCGCTGCACGATTGTCTTTCGCAACACGCTAACGGCGTTCGAGGCCTTCGAGGCCAGCGAGGCCTACGCGGCTGCGCTGCTGCACGTGCTGCAATCCTGAGGTAGACAGATTCAACGGTTGTGGTATAATTGCCACGTCGTCGCGCTGACTTCTCTTTTTTGCCGAGCCTGCGATCAGCCTGCGCAATGTCCCACGCCTGGGCTGATCGCCCCAAGTGTCGCCTTGCAGCGTAGAAAGGAGTTGAAGCCGCCCAGCCCCACTTATTCCCCAGGGACCGGGCCTCCCGCCATCGGCATTCCCCGCTCAGGTCATCTGCTTCTCCCATTCCCTGACCGACAATTCACCCTCCAAGGAAGGAACCTCATGACCACCGCTGAACTCAAAGGCAAAGTCTTCGGCTACATGCCGTCGGACACTCCACCGATTGGCGCCATGCTCAGCCTTGGCTTCCAGCAAGTGCTGACCATGTTCCCCGCCACCGTCCTGGTCGCCATCCTTACTAAGTTCGATGTCGGCGTGACGTTGTTTGCCACCGGCATCGGCACGATCGTAGCCTTACTGGTCACACGCCGGCGCATTCCGATGTACTACGGCTCCAGCTTCAGCTACATCGCCGTAATCATCACGGTCATGACGCTGTACGACCCGACCTGCTTCAACGACCCCAACACCGTGTACTGCCCGAACGGTGTACGTATCGCCCAGGTGGGCATTGTCGGCACCGGCATCCTAGAGATCCTCGTCGGCCTTCTGATCATGCGCATCGGCAAGTCTGCCCTAGACAAGATCCTTCCGCCCGTAATCACCGGCAGCGTCGCCGTCGTGATCGGCATTGCTTTGGCCGGCGCAGCGCTGAACATGGCCTCGGCCAACTGGGCAGTCGCTTTCATCACCCTGATCATCACGATTGCTTTTTCCGTCTACTTGCAGGGCCGCGGGCTGCTGGGCATGTTGCCGATCCTGCTAGGCGCGATCGTCGGCTACATCATCGCGATCCCCTTTGGCTTGGTGGACTTCGCCCGCGTCAACCAAGCAGCCTGGTTTGACATTCCCAACATCACCTTCCCCGATTTCGCCAACCCGGCCGCCTGGTCCATCGTCTTCAGCGTGGCCCTGATCGCCATCGCCACCATCCCCGAGTCGACCGCGCACCTATATCAGATGAGCCTCTACATCGACCAGCTCGCCAAGGAGCTGGGCCGGCCGCCGTTGCAGATCAAAAACCTGATCGGCCTCAACCTGGTGGCTGATGGCTCGGATGACATTGTGGTCGGCATGTTGGGCGGCTGCGCTGGCACCAACTACGGCGAGAACAACTCGCTGATGGCCATCACGCGCAACTACTCGGTGCCGGTGCTGATGGCAGCCGGCGGCATCGCCATCTTGCTGGCCTTCATCGGCAAACTGGCCGCCCTGGTCAACACCATCCCGGTGGCCGTGACCGGCGGCCTGGCTATCTACCTCTTCGGCGTCATCGGCAAGCAAGGCATCGCCCTGATCCAGAGCGAGCGGGTCAACCTGTTTGACCCCAAGAACCTGGCCATCGGCGCCACGATCCTGATCTTGGGCATCGGCGGCAACCTGGCGCTGCCCAACGGCTTGTTCCCGTTCAAGATCCCGGTGCTCTTCCCCGATGGTATCCCGGCCATCGTGTTCGCCGCCATCGTCGGCATCCTCTTGAACTTGCTCTTCGTCGCTCTGCCACCGTCGCGTTTCGGCGTGGAAGAGCGCGAGAACCTCAACTATAGCTGAATGAAGAGGACTGGCAGTGCTGTTGACGGCCCAACTAGCTCTCAGCATTAGACGCCGACGCAGTTGACCCCAGCACTGTCAGTCCTCCATCCCTCACGAGGAGGTGAGTCAACTTGCAGCCCTTCGATTACGTCAAGCCACAAACGCTGGAAGAAGCCAGCGCGCTGCTCTTGCAGCACAACGGCAACGCCCGCCCCTTCGCCGGCTGCACCGATTTGTTGATCCGCATCGAGCGCGGCTTTGTGCATCCCGAGGTGGTGATCGACATCAAAGCGATCCCCGGTATGCACGACCTGACGGTAACAGCCAACGGCGACCTGCGCATCGGCGCGGCCGTGACCATGAACCAGGTGGCCCTCAGCCCGCTGGTGTTGGAAGGCTGGCCGCTGCTGGCCGAGGGATGCGGGTCGGTGGCCTCGTATCAACTGCGCAACCGGGCCACGGTGGGCGGCAACCTGTGCAACGCATCGCCTGCGGCCGACAGCGCGCCGGCCCTCTTTTGCTACGGCGCACAGATGCACATTTTCGGGCCAACCGGCCAGCGCACCCTGCCCATCGAAGAGTTCTTCCTGGGGCCCGGTAAGACGGTCCTGCAGCGCGGCGAATTGTTGACGGCCATCACCGTCCCCGCGGCGCCGGCCGGCGCGGCCGGCCATTTCCTCAAGCTGGGCCGCACTGCCGTCGGCGACATCTCGGTGATGAACGTGGCCGTGCTGGGCTGGCCAGACCGCGCCGCGCCTTCGAGCACGAGCTGGCGCATCGCTTTAGGCTCGGTCGCGCCCACGGTGATCCGCGCGCCCGAGGCCGAACGCCTGCTCGGCCAGGACACCTCGCCGGCCGGCATCGAAGCCGCCAGCCAGGCCGCAGCGGCCGCCGCTCGCCCCATCGACGACATCCGCGCCACCGCCGCCTACCGCACGGACATGGTGCGGGTGTTGACGCGGCGGGGGGTGGAGCGGGTGTTGGCGGAAATTGGTACACAAGTAGACAAGTAGACAATTAGACAAGGAAATAGGTACACAAGTACACAAGTAAACAAGTACACAAGGTATTTAGGTACGCAGGTACACAAGGCTCGGACGCTTACATCCTCGTTTGCTTGTTTACTTGCATACGTGTCTACTTGCATACTTGTCTACCCCTTTCCGGAACCAACTATGAAACACGACATCACCTTCACCGTCAACGGCGAACCCTACAGCATCACTGTGCAATCGCACCACACCCTGCTGCACGTGCTGCGCGAGCAATTAGTGCTGACGGGCACCAAGAACGGATGCTCCGAGGGCGAGTGCGGCGCCTGCACCGTGCTGATGGACGGCGAGCCGGTCAACTCCTGCCTGGTGCTCGGCGTCGAGGCCGACGGCCATGCCATCACCACCGTCGAGGGCCTGGCCACCGACGGCCACCTGGCCCCCATCCAGCAGACCATGGTCGAGCTGGGCGGCACCCAGTGCGGCTTCTGCACGCCCGGCATCCTGATCGCCGCGCAGGCGCTGTTGCAGCGCAACCCTGATCCGACCGAGTACGAGATCCGCGCCGGCCTGGTGGGCAACCTCTGCCGCTGCACGGGCTACACGCGCATTGTCGATGCGGTGCGCGAGGCGGCGCGACTGCAGAGGTTGGGTGATCGGTAACCGGTAATCGGCATTCGGTGAACGGTTTTCAACCTCTCAATCGCAGGACTGATCACCGATGACCGGTTACCGGTGACGGATTACCGATTACCGTCTCAAAGGAGTGAACCGTGGCAATCAAGAAAACAACCATCGTCGGGCAATCCTTCCCGCGCGTCGAGAGCAACGCCAAAGTCACCGGCGCGGCGCAGTATGTGGATGACATGCAGTTCGGGCCGAACCTGTTGCACGGCCGGCTGAAGCGCAGCACCGTGCCCCACGCGCTGATCAAGCGTATCGACGTCAGCAAGGCCAAGGCGCTGCCGGGCGTGCGCGTGGTGGTCACCGGCCAGGACTACCCCGGCCTGACCGGGCTCTACCTTTCCGACCGCCCCATTTTCGCCGTAGACCGAGTGCGCTTCGTAGGCGAGCCGGTGGCCGGCGTCGCGGCCGACACGCCGGAGCTGGCCGAGAAAGCCTGCGAACTGATCGAGATCGAATACGAGGAGCTGCCCGGCGTCTTTGACCCGGAGTACGGCGCCAGCCCCGAGGCGCCGCTGCTCCACCCTGACCTGGAAAACTACGCCTGCGCGCCCTTCATCTTCCGTCAGCCCGGCACCAACATCAGCAACTGGTTCAAGGTGCGCAAGGGCAACATGGAAGCCGGCTGGGCCGAGGCAGATCACATCTACGAACACACCTACCGCGTGCCCCAAGTGCAACACGTGCCGCTGGAAACCCACGCCACCGTGGCGCAAGTGGACGGCAACGGCAAGATCACCCTGTGGAGCAGCAGCCAGTCCCCCTTTGCCCAGCGCAACCTGATCGCCAAAAGCCTGGGCATCAGCCACAGCAAGCTGCGCGTCATCACCCCTTACGTCGGCGGCGGCTTCGGCTGCAAGGCCGGCGTCAGCATGGAGGGCGCGTGCGTGGCCATGGCCCTCAAGGCCAAGGGCCGGCCCGTCAAGCTGGTCATGACCCGCGCCGAGGAGTTCTACACCACCTTCGTGCGCCAGGGGCTGGTGGCCAAGATCAAGATGGGCATGACCAAGGACGGCCGCATCACCGCCATGCAGAACACCTACTACTGGGACGGCGGCGCCTACACCGAGTACGGCGTGAACATCACCCGCGCCGGCGGCTACAGCAGCACCGGCCCCTACTACGTGCCCAACGTCCACGCCGACTCGCTGTGCGTCTACACCAACCACCCCATCGGCGGCGCCATGCGCGGCTTCGGCATGCCGGAGATCCACTGGGCCATCGAGCAGCACATCGACCGCATGGCCACGCAACTGGGGATGGACCCGGTGCAGGTGCGGCTGATCAACTGCCTCAAGGACGGCCAGGAGACGGTCACCGGCATGCCCATGCACCCCACGGGCCTCAGCCAGTGCATCCAGAAGGCGGCCGAGGCCATCGACTGGGGCAAGCCCAGCCGGCCCAGCGGACCGCACAAGCGCCGCGGCAAGGGCATCGCGGCCATGTGGAAGGCGCCGGCCATGCCGCCCAACCCCGGCTCAGCCGCCACCATCCGCTTCAACGAGGACGGCACCTGCCTGGTCAACATCGGCGGCGTGGACATGGGCCAGGGCACGCTGACCATCGCCGCGCAGCTGGCGGCCGAGGGCCTGGGCATCCCCATCGAGGACGTGCGCGTCAACACGGTGGACACCGACTACTCGCCCTATGAGTGGCAGACCGTGGCCAGCCGGCTAACCTGGAGCATGGGCAACGCCATCCTGCGCGCGGCCGAGGAAGCCAAAACGCAGATCATCCAGATGGTGGCCGAGGTGTGGGGCGAGGACCCGCAAGACCTGGACATCATCGACGGCAACGTAGTCAGCTACGCCACCGAGGAGTCCGTGCCGCTGAAGAACATCGTGGTCTACGGCATGCAGAAACCGGACGGCACCTGGGTCGGCGGGCCGGTAGTCGGCAAGGGCCGCTTCATGCCCACCTACGTCACGCCGCTGGACCCGGAGACCGGGCAGGGCCCGCGGGCCGTGGTGCACTTCACCACCGGCGCGCAGGCCTGCGAGGTCGAGGTGGACGAGGAGACCGGCGAGGTGCAGGTGATCAAGCTGGTCTCGGCCTACGACGTGGGCCACGCCATCAACCCCGACATGGTGCGGACGCAGATGGAGGGCGGCGCGGTGCAGGGTATGAGCACGGCGCTGCTGGAGTCGATCATCCTGCGCAACGGCCAGCCGCTCAACCCCAGCTTCACCGACTACCGCATCGCCACGGCCATCGACGCGCCGGCGCAGATGGAGAGCATCATCGTCGAGGTGCCGCAGGACGACGGCCCCTACGGCGCGCGCGGCATCGGCGAGCACGCCATGGTCCCTACCGCGCCGGCCATCGCCAACGCCGTGCGCGCGGCCGTGGGCGTGGAGATCGACTCGATGCCGATTACCAGTGAGAAGGTGTGGCGAGGGTTGAGGGAGAAAGGGTGAGCGGTGAACGGTAAGCGGTGAACGGTAAGAGGTCGGGAGTTGGTTGCGGACAGCTAACTGCTGGGGCGCCGGGCACTTGCGACCGGTTTGTGGCCTGAGTAGGCATTGCGGGCAGCGTTTCCGGTGCAGATCCAAGTGCCTGGCACCTGTGGCCGACGGTTAGGCAGGCGGCCAACTCCCCGTTGCTTTCCTCGGAGGTTCAACCATGCGCAAATGGCTTCTCATCCTACTGGCCGTCGTCGCCGTCCTCGTCATCATCGGCGTGCGCTACGGGCAGACGATCCTGCTCAACGTGTTTCAGGCGGCCGCGCCGCTGGACAAGGGCGACTATCACTGGGAAAAGATCGTCGCCCAACCGGGTTCGCTGGACTTGCCGGTCCGCGGGCACGGCGTGCGTCACATCGAGTTCGAACCGAGCTGCTCCAACCGGCCCGGCACCAACCCTGAGTTCTCCTTCTACGTGCGCGAGGGCCCAAGCGACAACCTGCTGATCCTCTTCAGCGGCGGCGGCGCCTGCTGGTCGGGCCAGAACTGCATCCCCGGCGACGGCTCCTCTGGCTTGATGCTGGACGGCCGCGTCAGCTACGTGGACGAGATCTTCCCGCAAATTTGGGGCGCGCTGCAGTACTCCAGCCGCGGCCGTTACGGCATGCTGGACTACACCGACCCCGAGAACCCGATCCGCGACTGGGACGCCGTCTGGATCTTCTCCTGCGACGGCTCGGTGTTCTGGGGCTCCAACGACCAGGAGTACACCGACCCCTTCTACGGCGGCGGCACGCACGTCATCCGCCACCGCGGCTTCGACAACACCATGGCCGTGTTGGCCTACCTCAAGGAGCGCTGGCCGAACCCCCCGCAGGTGCTGGTCAGCGGCCAGAGCGCGGGCGGCTACGGCTCGGCTCTGCTCTTCCCTTACTTCCGCGAGGCCTACCCCGACGCGCGCGTCGACCTGCTGGTGGATTCGGCGACCGGCATCGTACCCCGCATCGATCGCGGGGACGACTACGACTTTCTCAAGTTGGCCATCCCTCTCTGGCAGGCCCAGCGCAACGCGCCCGATTGGATCGGCATCCCCACCGACCTCGACGGCTTCAGCGCGCTCGACCTGGAGGACATCTTCGCGGCTGTAGCCCGCTACTATCCAGAGAGCCGCGTGGCCGAGTACACACCGGCCTGGGACTTGGGCCAGGTGTTCATCTGGCACCTGATGAACACGTATACCGACAAGGACGCCAACTGGAACGCCAGCATCTACAAGGAAAAGCAGTTCGACGCCATCCCCGACGCTACCTACTGCGACTGGAACCAGCGGCTGGTCCAGCGACGCAGCGAGTTGTTGCAAGAGATGGAGGGAGAGAACTACACCCTGTACCTGGCGCCGGGCGCGCATCACGGCATCGGCAACGACTTCGCCGGCAGCTCGGCCGGCGTGCCCTTCCGCGCCTGGCTGACCGAGCTCGTGTCCGACGCGCCCATGCCCGCGCCGGTGTTTTGCGACGGCGATTGCAGCCGGCCGGAGGCAGTAACGTGCAGCCAATAAGGTTGGAGTGACCGACTGTAGTGTTGCCAGCTGGGCAGCCGGCCTCGGGCCGCTGGCTGTAAAACCGGCGACGCCCTCACTTGGTCTGGCGCGCCGAGCGTTGCCATGCGGATGCTTGGCAAGTCGGGAGCGAGGGGATATAATCAATGCCATTTCGAATGCTGCGGAGGCGCTCCCGAGCAAGTTTTCGCTGCCAACGCAGCTTGTTGCATCGAACAACGAGCATTCCGCCATTTCCTCCATCCTTTGCATTATGCCCATCCCCGTTGAAGATCATCCCAGCCACGCGGACATCGCGTTTCTTGAGGCGCGCATCATCGAGCACAACTACGCAGCCGTTGGCCGCGCTGATGGCCGCGGGCTGGCTGCATTCATCCGCACTGAGGAAGGCGGCATCATCGCGGGCGTTGCCGGCTACACCTGGGCCGACATGGCCGAGATCGAGTTCCTGTGGGTCGATCCGGCGACGCGCGGACAGGGGCTAGGCTCGCAGGTACTGGAGGCGGTGGAGAACGAAGCGCAGGCCCGCGGCTGCGCCCTGGTCATCACCGGCACGTACAGCTTCCAGGCCCTTGATTTCTACCGCCGGCATGGCTACGAGGTCGTGGGCCAAATCGACAATTGTCCCCCAGGTCACACCAACTACTGGCTCAAGAAATCTTTGCTGACTTCCTCCCCTGATGTAACGGGCACTTGATCCGCCCTGCTGGAAACGTTGTGAGCCCGACTTGCGCTCACCCTCGACGCCGCGCCCGAATGGTTCTATGCACATCGACCCGCACTCCCGTCGCGTCCGCCTCAACCCGCGCGACCCCGTTTTCTACAACAACCCCTATCCCTATTATGACGAGCTGCGTCGCCAGACGCCGATCTTCTTCTGGCAGGACTTCGGCTTCTGGTGCTTCACGACGCACGAGGACGTCAGCGCAGTGCTGCGTGACCGTCGCTTTGGCCGTCAAATCTTGCACGTGGCAACGCGCGAGGAGCTCGGTTGGCCGCCGGAACGGGAAGACCTCAAGCCTTTCTACGACGTCGACCGTCACTCGATGCTGGAGCTGGAGCCTCCGGCCCACACGCGGCTGCGCGGGCTGGTGCACAAGGCCTTCATGGCGCGACAGATCGAGCGGCTGCGGCCGCGCATCGCTGCGCTCAGCCACCGCCTGTTGGATGCCATGGGCGAGCACGGCACAGCCGATCTGCTCCCCACCTACGCCACCCCCATCCCCGTTACGGTGATCGCCGAGATGCTCGGCGTGCCCACGGACATGAACGATCAGCTTCTGGCCTGGTCACACGCCATGGTCGCCATGTACGAATTAGGTCGCACGCCAGAGCAGGAGCGCCAGGCGGTGCGCGCAGCACAGGAGTTCGTCGCCTACCTTCGGGATTATGTCGAGCGACGGCGGCGGGCGCCCAAGGACGACCTGATCACGATGTTGATCCAGGTGGAGGAGCAAGGCGAGCGGCTGACCGAGGACGAGCTGATCTCCACCTGCATTTTGCTGCTCAACGCCGGTCACGAGGCCACGGTCAACGTCGTCGGCAACGGCGTGCTGGCCCTGCTGCGCCATCCTGATCAGCTTGACCGGCTGCGTCGCACGCCGGAATTGGCGCCGACCGCAGTGGAAGAGATCCTGCGCTATGATCCACCGCTGCATCTCTTCAACCGGTGGGTGCTGGAGGACCTGGAGTACAAGGGGCAGCGCTTGCGCCGCGGCGACCAGGTGGCAGTGCTGCTGGGCGCAGCCAACCGTGATCCGGCGCAGTTCCACAATCCCCACACCCTCGACCTGGAACGATCGCCCAATCCCCACGTCTCCTTCGGCGGTGGCATTCACTACTGCCTGGGCGCGCCCCTGGCCCGGCTGGAGCTGCAAGTGTCCCTCCCTATCCTCCTGCAACGCCTGCCGGGCTTACAACTGGCCGAAGAGCCGGTCTACCGCAACGCGTATCACTTCCACGGCCTGCAGTCGCTGCGGGTGACGTGGTAGTAGCGACGGACTTACGTAGGACTGACAATCCTTGCGTCTGTGATTGCCTCCAGGGATAGACCCAGGACTGTCAGTCGGCGCAGGTTGTGGCGCAGTCGCCATGTTTTTGCGGCAGGGGCCGGAAACCGTTACAATAGCTGTTGTCCCATGACACGTATCCATCCTCGGAAAGTTGATCATCCATGTGCCCATCCCCTGTCCCGGCGGGTTACGTCCGCGGCCCCATCTTCTTCGACGGCGGCGCTGACTACAGCCTCTATGACGACTATGCCCGCAATGCGTTCTGGAACCTGGCCGGCGGCTATGGCGCGCGCATCGTCGTGCTCACGGCCAACGAGAACGCCTCTGATGCAGACTACGGCTACACAGCGGCCTTTCGCAAGCTGGAATCGGCCAGCACACAGCTGATCGTCGTCGCCAGCCGCGGCGTGGGCCATGACCCGGCCGTGCTGCACGCCATCCAGGAGAGCACAGGCGTCTTTCTCTCGGGCGGCCATCCCTTGCGTTGGTCGACGCGCATTGGCGGCACACCCCTGGCGACGGCCATCCGCCGCGCCAACGCCGTGGGCAAGGCTGTCGGCGCGGTCGGCGGCTCGGCCGCTTTCCTGGGCAACCACATGCTGGTCTACGGCCGCGACTACCCCTGCCTGGCGCCAGGTCTGGGCCTGACCAACCGCATCGTGGTGGCAGCTCACTTCGACATGGAGCAACATGGCGAGCTGCTGCGCATGGCCATCGCCAGCAACCCCTATCTGGTGGGCGTCGGCATTCCGGAGGCCACCGCGGTCGTGCGGCGCGCCGACTCAACGCTGGAGGTGGTGGGCCTGGCCGACGTTACGCTCATTGATGGCCAGCTTATGACCGACACCAACCTGGCCGACTGGCAGCCAAGCCACCCCTTCGCCGCGGCCGGGCTCGCTACGCGGATGCTGCCGCCAGAGCACCGCTTCGACCTCGAAACGCGCCACATCTACCCACCTGATGCAACGCTGCCGCGCATGGGCCGCTACGTCCTATGAGCAACACATGGCGACGCCAGCCTGAAGTTTGGCCGCTGCTGGCTTTTCGGCTAGAATTCAGGCATGAGCGCCAGAGCGCGGCAGGCACTGCCGCACCATTCGCCGGCCCGGAGTACGTAGCATGACTCTCTTCAATCTGACCAACCTGGCCATCATGTTCATTGCCTTGCACGCCTTCATCGGCATCTTCGTGCCGCTGGTGTTGGCCTACATCTCCCTGCGTGGGATGATGGCGGCCAACCGCAAGACACGCGAGATCATGCCCCTGGTGCAGCAATACGCTCGCCAGGCCGCCGAAGGCTCGGAAGAGATCAGCCAACGCATCACTGCACCGGTTGTGCAGGTCTACGGCGTCTCCAATCGCTGGCAAGCAAGCTGGCGACGAGCTACCGCCCCCCTGCGTTCTCAGCCCGACCGACATGCCGGCGCCGCTGCCGAACACTCTCAAACGAAAGGTTGAACCCGTGAACACACCAAGCACGACCAGGCCACCGTCCTGGCAGGGAATCCTGCTGGGAACGCTCATCGGCGCCTTCTTGGGCGCAGCCATCGGTTGGGTCTATACATCCAGCACCGACAGCAGCACGCGCGCCGTTAACCCCATTAAGCCGTTCGACTATTTCAAATTGGGCATCACCGTATTGGCGGCGGCGCGCAGCATCGGGGAATTCGTAGAGCGCGCGTAACTACTCAGCCATAGGTGCCGGGCATTTGGATTCTGGTTTGCAAACGTGTCTGCGAAGCCAACCTAGGTCGCAAATCGCCTACCAATGCCCGGCACCTGAGCAGTTACGCGCGCATAGCCTCATGAAGCGTCCGGCCCATCACAGAGTGATGGGCCCTTTTTTTGTTTTGGCACCTCAATGCTTGTGCGCCACAGAACTTGTCCAATCACCTATCCCCGACTATAATGCAAAGCGCGGCCAACTGCCCGCAGCAACCAACCGATCCTGGGTTGGCAACGCCCTGACAATCCCCTTTTCCCTCCAGCTCCCAAACAAGGAGAGTGCGATGACCGCCTCAGACCAAGCCAAGCACTACGTGGCAGTTGTTGGCGCAGGCCCCGCGGGTCTCTATGCTGCCAGCGAGCTGGCGCGCAACGGCGCGCGCGTGGCCCTGTTCAACCGCGACATCAAGCCAGGCGGACTGGCCGAATACGGTATCTATTACGACAAGCACAAAATGAAGGAAGGGTTGCGCAAGCAATTCCGGCAGATTCTCAGCTCGCCTAACATCGACTATTACGGCAACGTCGTCGTGGCCCGCAACGGCGATCTGACCCTGGACGACCTGCGCCAGCTCGGCTTTCAAGCCATCTTAGTCACCGTGGGCGCCCAAGGCACCAAGTGGCTGGGGCTGCCTGGCGAGAACCTGCGCGGGGTCTATCATGCCAAAGACCTGGTCTACCATTACAACAAGCTGCCGCCGTTCAGCGAGCAGCAGTTCTTCATCGGTCGCCGCGTGGCTTTGATCGGCGTCGGCAACGTGATGATGGACCTGGCACACTGGCTGATTCGCGACCTCGGCGTGGACGAGGTCATTGCCGTCGCCCGCCGCGGCCCGGCCGAAGTCAAGTTCACCAAAAAGGAAATGCTGCCGGTGGTGTGCCACATCGACCACGAGGCGCTCAGGGCTGAGGTCGAACGCGTCGCGCCGGTCATGCGCAGCGTTGGCCAAGACCCCGATGCCGCCCTAGCCTACATCCTCTCCGCTGCCGACAAGGGCATTCCACCCACTACGCAAACCCGCTTCACATTCCAGTTCCTCGCCTCTCCCAAGCGGATGCTGGGTGACGAGCGGGGCCAGGTGTGTGGGCTAGAGGTCGAGGACACAACGCTGGTGCGCACCAACGGCGACACCAAGGCGAAGGGACTGGGCACCACCCGTGTGCTGGACGTTGACACAGTGATCTTCTGCATCGGCGACCGAGTGGACGAACACGTGGGTCTGCCGGTGGAGTGGAACGAGTTCGTCAAGAACCCGCAGCCCCGCTTTCCGGTGGATGGCATTTCCTATGAGGCCTACGATCCCGCCGCGAACGCGCCGATCGAGGGCGTGTTCGTCGCCGGCTGGGCGCGTAAGGCCAGCGAGGGTCTGGTGGGCGTGGCGCGCAAGGACGGCGAGCAAGGCGCGCAAGCCGTGCTGCAGTACCTGGCCACCCAGCCGGCTGTGCCTGCAGTGGAGGCCCTGGTAGAACGGACGCAGCACAAGCTGGCCGGGCTAGACAAGCCGATCGTCACCAAGCCCGACTGGCAACGACTGGAGGCGGTCGAGGCTGCAGAAGCCCAACGCCAGGGCTTGGAGTTCTTCAAATTTGGCTCGAACGCTGAGATGCTGGCCGTTCTGGAGAAAGCCCCGGCATAGCATCGGTGCGGGCGACCAGAGGTGGCGCCGACTGTTGTCCCAGCGCTATCGATGGTTGGCGTGAACACGCATAGACCTTTTGGTATGAAAGGCGAGACAAGCTTATGAACCCTAACGACATCGTCATTCTCGGCGGCGCGCGCACGCCTTTCGGCAAGTTCGGCGGCGCCTTCAAAGACGTAACGGCCACCCAGCTGGGTGTGGCTGCGGCCAAGGGCGCGTTGGAGGCCACCGGCGCGCCGGCCGATCAAATCGATCAAGTTGTCTTCGGCAACGTCATTCAGTCCAGTCGCGACGCTGCCTATCTGGCCCGGCACGTGGCGTTGTACGCCGGCCTGCCCATCTCGGTGCCTGGCGTGACGCTCAACCGCTTGTGCGGCTCCGGCTTCGAGGCCATCGTCGACGCTGCGCGCATGATCAAGGTGGGCGAGGCGCAGATGGTGCTGGCCGGCGGCACAGAGAACATGAGCCAGGCGCCGCTGGTAGCCCGCAACGCCCGCTGGGGCACGAGTCTCGGCCAGGACATCACGCTGGAGGACTCGCTGTGGCAGGGCTTGACCGACAGCTACAACAACATGCCCATGGCCATCACAGCCGAGAACGTGGCCCAGAAATACGGCGTAACGCGCGAGGAGCAGGACCTGCTGGCGCTGGCCAGCCAGCAGCGCGCAGCCGCCGCCTGGCGTGAAGGCCGGCTGGCGGAAGAAGTAGTACCGGTGGAGGGCAAGGACGCGCGCGGCAAGCCCTTGTTGGTGACACAGGACGAGCACCTGCGGCCGGATACCACGATCGAAGGACTGGCCAAGCTGCCAGCTCGCTTCATCCCCAAGGGTGGCACCGTGACAGCCGGCAATGCCAGCGGCATCGTCGACGGCGCAGCAGCGGTGATCGTGGCCTCGGCTAAGAAGGCCGCCGAGCTTGGCCTCAAGCCCATGGCGCGGCTGGTGAGCTGGGGCATCGCCGGCGTCAGTCCGGACGTCATGGGCATCGGCCCGGCGCCGGCCACGCGCATCGCCCTGGAACGGGCCGGGATGACCATCGACCAGATTGGCCTGTTTGAGATCAACGAGGCTTTTGCTGCGCAGTGTCTGGCGTGCGTCAAAGACCTAGGCTTCGACCCCACGATCCTCAACGTCAACGGTGGCGCCATCGCCATCGGGCATCCTCTCGGAGCCACCGGCACCCGCCTCGTGCTCACCCTGATCAAGGAGATGCACCGTCGCGGCGTGCGCTATGGCAGCGCTTCGATGTGCATCGGAGGCGGCATGGGCGCGGCCGGGATCTTCGAGCTGATAGACTAGCGGAAGGGCAACTCTTCAGCCCGAGGTGCCGGGCACTTAAGGCTGCGCTGGCCAGGGCGTCTGCAGAGCCGGCTCAAGCTGTCAACCGGTCGCAAGTGCCCGGCACCTGAATAGTTGCGCAAGGTTAGTCATCGCAAACCCAGTTGGTCAGTAGAATTGGGCGCGGTCCGGCTTGCGCCGACCCGCGCCTTTGCTTCCAAGTCCTTCGCCGTTTCACGGTGTTCACGATTTGTCGCTTGGGAAATCCCAGAGCTTGTGATACAATGAAGATGGCTAGGATTACGGTAAGGCACCACAGGCATGAGCTACACGGTCAATGACTTTGATAGCCCGTGGAAAGAGGCGCTCGAACATTTCTTTCCTGACTTCTTGGCCTTCTTCTTTCCAGAGGCTCATGCCGACATCGATTGGCATCAAGGTCATGAATTCCTGGACAAAGAGCTTCAGCAGATCACACGTGAAGCCGAGTTTGGACGGCGCTTTGCCGATGTTTTGGCTCGAGTCTGGCGGCGTGGTGGTCAGGAAGCTTGGGTGCTGATCCACGTCGAGGTGCAGGGGCAGCAGCAGGCAGCTTTTGCCGAACGCATGTACGTTTACAACTATCGGCTCTACGATCGTTATCGCAAGCCTGTAGCTAGTCTAGCAGTGCTGGCCGACGAACAGCCCAATTGGCGGCCTCAGGAGTTCGGCTACGAGCTTTGGGGGTGCCGCGCGGGGCTAATGTTTCCCACGGTCAAGTTGTTGGACTACGGTGCCCACTGGTCTGAGCTGGAGGCCAATCCCAACCCCTTCGCCACCGTTGTCATGGCGCATCTCAAGGCGCAAGAAACGAAGCGCGATCCGGTCGAACGGCAGATTTGGAAGCTGTGGCTGACGCGTCGGTTGTATCGGCTCGGCTACGACCGCCAGAAGGTACTCGATTTGTTCGGGATTATCGACTGGGTACTCAGGCTGCCAGAGCCCCAGGAGCTTGACTTCTGGCAACAAGTTCAAGAGATCGACGAGGAAAGACGTATGCGTTACATCACCAGCGTAGAACGAATTGGCATGCAGCAAGGCCTTGAAAAGGGCCTGCAGCAAGGCCTGCAGCAAGGCCTGCAGCAAGGCCTGCAGCGGGGCCGACAAGAGACTGCCCTGCAAGAGATACTGGCTGGCATCGAAGTGGCTCTGGAGCTGAAGTTCGGCGTCGATGGGTTGAGGCTTCTGCCTGAAATTGCCAAGATCGAGGACATCAGCATCCTGCGCGCAGTGCTGCGCGGCGTGAAAGCCGCCGCCACCCCCGACGACATTCGCCGCATCTACACCTAGCGATCACTAGGCGCCCGAGATGGCGTCCAATTCCACGCATGGGAGCCTCTGATGAGCGTTCTTGCCGGACAACCGTTGCAGGTCACCATTCAAGACTTACCGCCAGTCTTCGTTGCCTACACGTTTTGCCAACTGCAGCAAGTCACAGGCAACTACAGCGACCAGATTCGGGAAGGCTTTGACCGCATCAAGAACTGGGCGCGACAACAGGGCTACGACCCCTCAACGCTCAGAGTGATCGGCATTCCGCAGGTCGATGGCGCGCAACTGATCGGCTATGAGTGCGCCGTTGAGCTGCCGGCAACCGTGTCGCCCAGCGCAGAGGACATCCAGACCAAACGTCTGGCAGGCGGCCGCTACGCCATCCTATCGCTGGAGAAAGACTCGGCAACAATCGGCGAGACGATCGGACGCTTTTTTGCCGAGTACCTGCCGCAGCACCAACTGGTGGTCGACTCGCAACGTTTTAGCTACGAGGTGTACTACGAGCACGTGATGGACTATTGCGTTCCGCTGCAGTAAGGAGCAACTGCTCAGGCATGCTCCCGTCACAAGAACTGGACGTTATTAGCTGAGCTGTCAAGCTGGATAGGCGAGGCGCGTGCCGGCGGCGATCATCGCGGGATGAAGTCCCCCGACTGGAAAACGCCGCCCCATTTTGGAAATTAACAAAACCAATTCGGTTATCAAGCTGAACATGCGAGGCGTCTGCCGTTGCTAGACGCCGGGGATGAAGTCCCCCGGCTAGTAAACAGCGCCCCGTCAACGGGGCTTGGTGATGCCTCACAAAGCCGGATTGATCCATCGCTGCTTGTTAGCCGGTAGGATTGACCCCTACACTGGCGGCGCAAGCACAGGAATCCCCCGACGGCCACCCCGTCAGGCCCGAGGGGCCCACTGTCAGCCAGGGATGTGCAATCGCTGGAAAGTGCCCACCACTCACCGCTCACCGATTACCGATCACTGTTCACCGATTACCGATCACCGGTCACCGAGACAAGGAGGTCTCACCTATGGATTTTCGGCTCACCGACGAGCAAGAAGGCGTCCGCCGCTTGGTGCGCGACGTCGTGGAGAAGGAAGTCAAGCCGCTGGCCGCGCACACCGACGAGACCGGCGAATTCCCCTGGGGCCCCTTACGCACCATGGCCCGGCTTGGCCTGCTAGGGCTGAACATCCCTGAGCAATACGGCGGCGCCGGGGCAGACAACGTCAGCGCCGCAATCATGGTGGAGGAGATCGGCCGCGGCTGCGGCTCCACCGGGTTGATTGTGGCCGCGCACCTGGGCTTGGCCTGCGGCCCGCTCAACCGTTTCGGCACGGAGGCGCAGAAGCAGCGCTTCCTTGTGCCGCTGGCGCGCGGCGAGGCCCTCGGCTGCCTGGGGCTGACCGAGCCGGGCGCAGGCTCCGACCTGGCCGGCGGCGTGCGCACGGTGGCGGAGCTGCGCGGCGACGCGTGGGTGATCAACGGCAGCAAGATGTGGTTGACCAACGGCGCCGAGGCCAAGACCGCCATCCTGCTCTGCCGCACCGACCGGGCCGGCGGCAGCCGCAGCCTGAGCCAGATCATCGTGCCCACCGACACCCCCGGCATCACCTTCGGCAAGCCGGAGCGCAAAATGGGCCTCAACGGCAGCCACACCTACGCGGTCAGTCTGGAGAACGTCGCCGTGCCGCGGGAGAACCTGCTGGGCCGCGAGGGCTACGGCCTGCACCAGACGCTGGAGGCGCTGGACGGCGGCCGCATCGCCATCGGCGCGCTGAGCGTCGGCCTGGCCCAGGCAGCCTACGAGGCGGCCGTGGCCTACGCCAAGGAGCGCAAGACCTTTGGCAAGGCTATCGCCGAGCACCAGGCCATCCAGGAAAAGATCGCCAACATGGCCACCACCATCGAGGCCGCGCGCTGGCTGGTCTACCGGGCGGCCTGGACGCGCGACCAGGGCCAGCCCTACACGCTGCTGGCCGCCCAGGCCAAGCTCTTCGCCACCGAGATCGCCGAAAAGGTCTGCTACGACGCCATCCAGATCCACGGCGGCTACGGCTACAGCCGCGAGTATCCCGTGGAGCGCATCTACCGTGACAACCGGCTGATGGCCATCGGCGAGGGGACGAGCGAGATCCAGCGCATGGTCATCGCGCGGGCGGTGATCGGTGACCGGTGAACGGTAAACGGTGATCGGTAAACGGTGAACGGTGAACGGCCATCGAACCAGATCGTCACCCACAAACCATTCACCAATTCACCAATTTACCATTAGCCATTAACCATTAGCCATTAGCCATTAACCATTGCCATGTCCCACCCACTTGTTGACCTGGCCCGCGAGGCCATTCGCCACTATTTGCAGACCGGCGAGTACCTGGATGTGTCGCAGTTGCCGGGCGATGGCCCCCCTTGCGGCTTGTTCGTCTCGCTGCACGACCGGCCGCGACCCGGCGAGGTCGAAGGCGACCTGCGCGGCTGCCGCGGCAGCATTCGCCCCTTCGGCCCCACGCTCTACGCCGAGGTGGTGCGTCAGGCGGTCAACTCGGCCGTAGACGACCCGCGCTGCCCCAGCGTAGAGCTGGATGAGGTGGACGACATCGACATCACGGTCTACCTGCTCAAGCCGGAGGAGCGGGTGCACAGCCTGGCCGAGCTCGATCCGCAGCGCTACGGCGTGATCGTGGAGGGCAGCGGCGGCCGCCGTGCGCTGTTATTGCCTGGCATCCCCGGCATCGAAACGGCCGAGGAGCAGGTCTATCTGACCAAGCGCAAGGCCTTCATCCGTCCCGACGAGCCGGTGCGGCTCTACCGCTTCGAGGCGGATGTGCTAAAGTAACACAGTCAGCGTGGTAGTTTGCCAGCGGCAGGTGTCTAGGCTTCAGCCAGGGTTGACGCCAAAACTCGGCTCAAGCCTGGACTCCCAACCGTGTTCGCGGGATTTTACCTCCAGGAGGCGCGTTGTGACCAAACCAGTCGTTCTCGTGGGCGCCTTGGACACCAAAGGCGTCGAATTCGCGTTCGTGCGCGATCTGATTCAGGCGCAGGGGCTGGAGACCATCGTGGTGGACTTCGGTGTGTTGGGCGACCCGCCTTTTACGCCGGACATCGACCATGACCAGGTGGCGCGAGCGGGCGGCAGCAGTCTAGCCGAGCTGCGCGCCAGCGGCGACAAGACGGCTGCCATGCGCACCATGGCTGACGGCCTGGCTCGGGTAGTGGTTGATCTGCACGTGGCCGGCCGGCTGGGCGGCATCCTGGGCATGGCCGGCAGCGGCGGCACGGCCATCGCCACGGCCGCCATGCGCGCCTTGCCCACCGGCGTGCCCAAGCTGATGGTCTCGACCGTGGCCGCCGGCGATGTGGCGCCCTACGTGGGCACCAAGGACATCACCATGATGCCCTCGGTGGTGGACGTGGCAGGGTTGAACCGCTTTAGCCGCCAGGTCTACACCAACGCCGCGGCGGCCATCGCCGGCATGGTCAAGCAGCCGCCCCCGCCGCCGGCCGACGACAAGCCGCTGGTCACAGCCAGCATGTTCGGCAATACCACGGCTTGCGTCAGCCACGCCCAAAAGCTGTTGGAGGCGCAAGGCTACGAGGTGCTGGTCTTCCACGCCACCGGGACTGGCGGGCGCACGATGGAGTCGCTGATCGCCGGCGGCTTCATTGCGGCCAACCTGGACATCACCACCACCGAGCTGGCCGACGAAGTGTGCGGCGGCGTGCTCAGCGCAGGGCCAGACCGGCTGATGGCGGCAGCACAGGCCGGCATCCCCACCCTGCTGGTTCCCGGCTGCATCGACATGGCCAACTTCTGGGCGCGCGCTACCGTGCCGGAGCGCTATCGCGATCGCCTGCTCTACGAGTGGAACCCCAACGTCACGCTGATGCGCACCAACGTCGAGGAGAACCGGCGCATCGGCGAGATGATGGCGGCCGCGGCCAACGCCTCCACCGGCCCGGTGGCGGTCCTAATTCCCCTGCGCGGCGTGTCGCAGCTCGATAGCCCCGGTGGGCCGTTCTGGGATCCGCAAGCGGATCAAGCCTGCTATCAAACGTTGAAGGCCGCGCTGCGGCCGGACATCCCTGTGGTGGAACTCGACCACAACATCAACGACCCCGAGTTTGCCGAGAAGGCAGTGGCTATGCTGCTGGAGCTGATCGGCCGCGCGGGGCAGCAATGAGGTGAACCCATGGCGCGCATCAAACGCAAAGAAATCCTGCAACGCCTGCAAGCGCAGGTTGAAGCCGGCCGACCGATCGTCGGCTGCGGCGCCGGCACCGGCATCTCGGCCAAGTTCGCCGAAGCGGGCGGCGCCGACCTGATCATCATCTACAACTCAGGCCGCTACCGCATGGCCGGCCGTGGCTCGCTGGCCGGGCTGTTGCCCTACGGCGACGCCAACGGCATTGTGGTGGAGATGGCCGCCGAGGTGCTGCCGGTGGTCAAGAACACGCCGGTGCTGGCCGGCGTTTGCGGCACCGACCCCTTCCGCCTGATGCCCGTCTTCCTCAAAGAGCTGAAGCGGATCGGCTTTTCCGGCGTGCAGAACTTCCCGACGGTCGGGCTGTTCGACGGCCTGTTCCGCCAGAACATCGAGGGCACCGGCATGGGCTATGACAAAGAAGTGTCCATGATTGCCCTGGCACACGAGATGAACCTGTTCACCTCGCCCTACGTGTTCACGCCGGACGAGGCGCGGGCCATGACCGAGGCAGGGTGCGACCTCCTGGTTTGCCATGTGGGGCTGACCACGGCCGGTAGCATTGGCGCGGCCAAAGCTTTCACCCTGGACGAGGCCATCGAGCGGGTGATGGCGATGGCCGAGGCCGGCTGGTCGATCCGCAAGGACCTGATGGTCATCTGCCACGGTGGGCCGTTCGATGAGCCGGAGAACGTGGGGCTAGCCTTGCAGCGCATGCCGGGCATCGTCGGCTTCTTCGGCGCCTCCAGCATCGAGCGCCTGCCGACCGAGCGGGCCATCAAGGGCCAGGTCGAGGCGTTCAAGGCGCTGCCGGTGGCCCCGCGACCGGCGGACGGTGAACGGTGAACGGTGATCGGTGGTCGGTGAACGGTGATCGGTGGTCGGTGGTCGGTGAACGGATCCAATTGCTGACAACGATTTACCCTATCTTGCCCAAAATGAGTAGTTACGATCATTAACCGTTAACCATTGACCATTGACCATTAACCATTGACCGTTAACCATTGCGCATGACACGAGGGGCCGGTTTCTAGTGCGGAGCTGGCCCCTCTTCCTTGCCGGTTCAGCTTGAATCGGCCTAGCAAGGCCGCCTGTGCGCGCTCGCCTGCCTTACATTGCCCTGCTGAGCGGCGTGTTAGCGCTCAGCCTGTCCTCCTTCTTCGTCCGCTGGGCCGACGCCGCCGGCATGATCACCTCGTTCTATCGCATGAGCCTGGCGACGCTGTTTCTGGCGCCGCTCGTTTGGGGGCGCCGCAACACTGCACGGCCGGCGACCCTTGGCCGTCCCCCCCGCTGGTTATGGTTCCCGCTGGCGGCCGGCCTGTTCACAGCGCTCGACCACGCCACGTGGAGCACTGCCTTGCAGATGACGACCGTAGCCAACGCTACCCTATTGAACAACCTTGCGCCGGTCTGGGTAGCGCTGTTCGCCGTGCTGGTCTGGCGGCAGCGGCTGATCGGCCGCTTCTGGCTCGGCCTGGCGTTGGCCTGCGCGGGCGTCTTCGGCATCTTCGGCAACACGCTGCTCAACCAGCCCAGCCTGGGCCGTGGGGATGCGTTGGCGCTTACCTCTAGCCTGTTCTACGCCGGCTACTACCTGATCACCCAGCGCGGCCGGCAACATCTGGAGACGCTGAAGTACATCTGGTTTGTGGACCTGGCGGCGGCGGCGGTGCTACTGGGCGTCAACCTCGCCGTGGGCAACCCGCTGACCGGCTACTCGACCGTCACCTACCTCACCTTCGTCGCCGCCACGCTGATCTCCCAGATCGGCGGGTACTTCTCCATCACCTATGCCCTGGGTCACCTGCCTGCCTCGATCGTCTCGCCGACCATGATCGCGCAGCCTGTTCTAACCGCCCTGCTGGCAATTCCGCTGGCCGGCGAGGCGTTGCAGCCTTTGCAGATCCTCAGCGGCCTCAGCGTCCTGGCCGGCATCTACCTGGTGCTGCGCAGCGAAGGGCGTTGACGGAGCCGGTCGCTGTTGGGAGCTTTGTGTACGTTCGGTTGTCATGAACCCCCTGCCGGGCATCGGTCAGCGATATCGGCCCAAGAACCAAGTACGAGGAGCCAACAAATGGTATACGACAAGCTAAGACAACTAGATACCGAGAACCGTCCTATTCGCATCGGCTGCTACGGCGCAGGGTGGATGGGTAGCGGATTCGTGGCCCAGGTGGAACACATGGCGGGCATGGAAGTGTCGGTGCTGGCCGACGCCGACGTTGCGGCTGCGCGGCGGGCCTTTGAGGCAGCCGGCGTGGCCCCGGAGGCGATCGTGGAATGCGATGCACCCGGCGCGGCGATGGATGCCCTTGCGACCGGCCGGCGCGTGATCACGGCCGACCTGGCTTTGGCCGCGCAGGTGGACGCCATCGACATCGTCACCGACGTGACTTCCTCCCCGGCCACCGGCGCGGCCGTCGCCCTGGCCGGCATCCAAGGCGGCAAGGACGTAGTGCTGGTGAACAGCGAGGCTGACGTGACCGTAGGGCGCATTCTCAAGCAGAAAGCGGCTCAGGCCGGCGTGCTCTACAGCGTGAGCACAGG
Organism: Anaerolineales bacterium; assembly: GCA_034432445.1. Classification (GTDB taxonomy): domain Bacteria; phylum Chloroflexota; class Anaerolineae; order JAAEKA01; family JAAEKA01; genus JANWYQ01. The sequence continues at coordinate 13,273 of DAOUBX010000044.1, read as the reverse complement.
CGACGTGCCGGGTTGCCTGATGGCGCTGTGGGAGTACGTCAACCTGCTCGGCTTTGAGCCCATCGCCATCGGCAAAGGCAAGAACACCCCCCTGGACCCCTCAGCGACGCCCGACACTGTTGCCGAAGCGGCGCGACAAGCTGGCAAGGACGCTTTCCAGACCGCCAGCTACATCGACGGCACCAGAACCATGTTCGAGATGACCTGTGCAGCTAACGCCACCGGCTGCACGCCGATGCAACGCGGCATGGTCGGCCCCAAGGCCGGGCTGGACACGGTGAACCTGGTGTTCATGTTGCGCGAAGACGGCGGCATCGTCACCCGACCCGGCGTGGTCGATTTCGTGCAGGGGCAATCGATGGCCGGTGGAGTGTTCATCACCTGCCGTGTGCATGACCGGCGTATCGGCAACGACCTGCGCCACCTCAAGGTGGGCAACGGCAAGTACGCCACTTTCTTCCGTCCTCACCATCTCTGGTTCCTGGAAGCACCGATCGCGTTTGCCGAGGCCTACTTCCTGCGCAAGGTGACGCTGGCGCCGCTGGGTTGGCCGGTGGCTGAGAGCATGGCGATGGCCAAGCGCGATCTGCAAGCTGGCGACATCCTGGACGACTTTGGCGGCTACACCTTCTACGGCCTGATCGATCGGGCTGAGGTGGCGCAGGCGCTCGATGCCCTGCCGGCCGGCCTGGCACCTGGCGCGCAGGTGGTGGCACCCGTGCGCAAAGGGCAGGTCATTCGCTGGGCCGACGTGCGCCTGGACGAGAGCAGTGCTGTGGTGATGTTGCGGAGGGAGCAGGACGCGCAGTGGACGAGCTGACGATTGTGTCACAGCGGACGTGCGCACCGCAGCGTAGACCGGCGGTCATTGGGGCGTGGGGCTGGCCGCGTAGTCAAAGTGCGCCTGACCGAGCCGGCCGGCGCAATGGTGTGGAGTTGTGTCCAGCGGTGGAGGCGGAGGAGCAGCGGGCTTTCGGAATTTGACAGCCGGGACACCTTTGCTTACAATATTTCTCCATACGGGCTGTATACAGGTTGCATATTTTACGTATTGCACCGATGTATCGAACTAAGCGGCAACGCTTTGGAGCAAGCGAACTATGGAAGTTCTTGCCGATCCCGTTCCCCCCAACCGCATCGACTCCACGGCTGTTGACTCCTCCGTTTTGCTGCGCGACATGGCCTATGCCAACATCAAGGATGCCATTCGCCATGCTCGTCTACAGCCCGGCCAGCCTATCTCCGAAAGTCGTCTGTCCCGCCAACTAGGCATCAGCCGCACCCCCGTGCGCGAGGCCTTGCAGATGCTCGCGCAGGAGGGCCTGGTGCAGATCATCCCCGGCCGCGCCGTGACCGTGGCCTCGCCCAGCGTGCAGGACGTGATGGACGCCATCCACGTGCGCCTGCTGCTGGAGCCGGAGGTGGTCCGCCTGGCCGCCAAACACATCACCCCCGCCCAACTGGAGACCTTGCAAGAAGCCCAGGCCGGCTTGGAGCAAGCCATTGCTGCGCAAGATCGCGCCGCCTGGTCGCGCGCCGACAACGTCTACCACGAGACCATCAGCGCGGCCTGCCCGAACCAACTGCTGGGCGAGCTGGCCATGCAGTATCGCAACCGCGTTTCTTACCTCTCCATCGACGCCCAGGGCAACTTCGAGCGACTGGCCGCCTGCACGCAAGAGCATCGCCAGATCGTAGACGCCATCGCTGCCCACGACTCCGAAACAGCCGCCCAAGCCATGCGTGAACACATCGAGCTGTTCCGCCAAAGCATCTTCCGCCGCCTGAGCCACAGTTAGAAACTTGGCTCCCGTTGGCTTGTGCGCTGCCCCCATCGACAACATTCCCATCGTCGCCCGCAAGATACTCGGCCTGTCGAATTGACAAGGAGGTGACCGGCGAAGCTCAATTCGAAACCTACACAACCGCTTGTTTTGCCTTTTGGCCGTTAACCACACTCGCTCAGTAGACTCAACCAAGGAGGAGTCCAAGATGACGCGCAAGCTCGTGCTACCTGTCCTATTGATTTTGGCGATGGTGATCTTGGCCGCTTGTCCATCGGCAGCGCCTGCACCCGCCCCCGCGCCGGCCGAGCAGCCGGCTGCCGAACAGCCTGCGGCGCAACAGCCAGCCGCGCCGGCCGCCCCTGCCGTTAAGGAGCTCAAGATCCTCTGGGCCCAGTGGGACCCGGCTGACTTCCTGGCACAATTGGTCAAGGACTACGAGGCCGAGACCGGCATCAAGGTGACGGTGGTCCAGGAGCCTTGGGGTTCCTTCGGTGACCGCTTCTTTACCGAGATGGCGGCCGGCGGCACAGCCTGGGACATGGTGATCGGTGACAGCCAGTGGCTGGGCCAGTCCACCACCGCCGGTTACTACGTCGACCTGACCGATTTCATGACCAGCACCGGTATCAAGGACACCGTGACCCCGGCCACGCTCACCTACTACGGCGAGTACCCGGCCGGCTCGGGCACCTACTGGGCCTATCCCACCGAGGGCGATGCTGACGGCTGGTCCTACCGTCGCGATCTCTTCGAGGACCCGGCTGAAAAGGAAGCCTTCAAGGCCAAGTACGGGTATGATCTGGACGTGCCGGAGACCTATCAGCAGCTCAAGGACATCGCCGAGTTCTTCACCCGACCCGACCAGGGTCTGTATGGGGTGGCCATCTATACCCAGAAGGACTACGACGCCGTCACCATGGGCGTGGAAAACACCATGTTCTCCTGGGGCGGCGACTGGTTCGGCGAGGGCTACCAGGTGCTGGGCGTGACCAACTCGCCGGAGAACGTCGAGGCGCTGCAGTTCTACAAGGACCTCTACGACTGCTGCCAGGCGCCCGGCTTGAGCAACGCCTTCTTCACCGAGACCAACGACGCCATGATCAGCGGCCAGGTGGCGATGAGCATGAACTACTTTGCCTTCTTCCCGGCCCTGGTCAACCCCGGCACTAACCCCAACTACTACGACAAGATGGGCTTCTTCCCCAACCCCAAAGGCCCCACCGGCAAGCAGGGTGCAGCCTTGGGCGGCCAGGGCATGAGCGTGATCAGCTTCATCAGCCCTGAGCGCCAACAGGCGGCGCTGGACTTCATCAAGTGGTTCGCCCAGGAAGACGTCCAGGCCAAGTGGGCCGAGCTAGGCGGCTACACCTGCAACAGCAATGTGCTGGAGTCGGAAGCCTTCTTGAACGCCAACCCCTACAACCCAGCCTTTGCTGAGACCATGACCTTCGTCAAGGACTTCTTCAACATCCCGCCCTATGGCCAGTTGTTGGAGGTCTCGCAGCGCGAGTTCCACAAGTTCGTCGTCGAGGGCGTGGGCACAGCGCAGGAGACCATGGATACCATGGCGCAGGAGTTCGACCGCATTCTGCGCGCCGAAGGATTCATCAAATAGGCTGATAACCGGGTGATATGGTGACAAGGTGAGCAGGTAGCGTCTCACCTTGTCACCGCTGCACCCTGTCACCTCTCGCCCGGCTAACTTGTCACCCGGTCACACTACGAGGTCTTACTCATGACCGCACTCGACAGCTCCATCGGCGCCCACGCGAGCGTTGCCAGCGCCAGGCCGAAGCCCAGACGGCGGGGGCTGAGCGATCGCGCCATCGTCAACCTGTTCATCTGGCCGACGCTGATTTTGCTGATCGCCTGGAATATCTTCCCGCTCTTCTACAGCCTATACCTCTCTTTCACCAACTACTCGGCCATTGTGCGCCAGCCGCCGGTCTGGGTGGGATTCGAGAACTACCGCAGTATCCTCACCAACCCGCAGATGTGGAAGTATTTCACCACCACCGGCCGCTTCGCCCTGCTCTCGGTGGGCACGCAGACGCTGCTGGGCTTTGCGCTGGCCATGCTGGTCAAGGAGAAGTTCCGCGGCAGCGGCCTGATCACGACCTTGATCCTGATCCCGATGATGCTCTCGCCGGTGGTGGTGGGGCTCTTCTGGAAGCTGATGTACAACCCCACCTTCGGCTACTTCAACTACCTGCTGGGCTTCACCGACCCCACGCGCGCCCCAGACATGCTGGCTAGCCGCTTTGCCAACCAGCCGGTGCCCAATTTGGCGTTGTACGCCGTCATCTTTGTGGATATCTGGATGTGGACGCCGTTCGTGATGCTGCTGGTGCTGTCAGGCCTTAAGGCCATTCCGGACTATCTGTATGAAGCTGCCGCCATCGACCGGGCCAGCTCTTGGTTCCAGTTCTGGCGCATCACCCTGCCCCAGGTGATGCCGTTGCTGCTGATCGCAGTGCTTTTCCGCACCATCGACGCGCTGAAGGCCTTCGACCTGGTGATGGGCATGACCGGCGGCGGGCCGGGCGACCAGACCGAGTTGATTGCCGTCAACCTGTACCGTATGGCCTTTCTAGGCCAGTGGCGCACAGGCCCCGCCAGCGCGTTGGCCTATATTATGCTGATCATCATCATCGCCATCAGCAACCTGCTGATCCGCGCCATCAACAAGGGCAACCAAGAGAGCTAGGCCAGAGGGTCAGAGAGGCAGAAGGTCAGAGCTATGGCAGATTTCTACGAGACAGGGCCGGGCTATCCGGTGACAGAGTCGATCCGTGTGGACAAGGTTAGCCCGATGGCGCGGCGGCGGCGCAGCCTGCGCGCAGGGCTGGTCGTTGTCTTGGCTATCGTCGGGCTGATCCCCATCATGGTCATGATCATGACGGCCTTCAAGGCCCGCTCTGACGTGGTGTCGGTGCCGCCCAAGCTGGTCTTTACGCCGTCGCTGGAGGGTTTCGTCTTCCTGCTGACCGACCGCGCTGTGGTATCGCGCGGTCGTATCGAGGAGTTCCAGCGCGCGGCCGAGACGGGCGAGCTGAACATCTTCGAGCGCACGGCCTTCAAGAGCGGCCAGCAGATCACCGGCCCCAGCGACTACGTCACGCGGCTCAAGAACTCGCTGATCATCGCCGGCCTGTCGACGCTGATCTCGGTCGGGTTAGGCTTCTTTGCGGCCTATGCCTTCAGCCGCTTCAACGTGCCCGGCAAGGATGACCTAATGTTCTTCATCCTGAGCACGCGCATGTTGCCGGCGGTGGTGGTGACGATCCCGCTGTTCCTGATGTATCGCCAACTGCGGTTGCACGACACGCATCTGGGCATGATCCTGCTCTACACGGTGTTCAACTTGTCGTTCGCCGTCTGGCTGCTCAAAGGCTTCATCGACGAGATACCCAAGGAGTACGAGGAAGCGGCGCTGGTGGACGGCTACAGCCGCCTGCAGGCCATCCGCAAGATCGTGTTGCCCCAGGCGCTGACCGGCATTGCCGCCACCACGGTCTTCTCCTTTATTTTCGCCTGGAACGAGTACGCCTTTGCCCTCATGCTGACCAGCGACCGGGCCCGCACGGCCCCACCCAGCATCGCCACCATGCTGGGCCGCGGCGGCATCGAGTGGTCGGCCATCGCCGCCGGCAGCCTGGGCTTCCTGATCCCGGTGGTGATCATCACCTTCCTGCTGCGCGATTACCTGCTGCGCGGCGTGACGTTTGGCGCGGTGCGGAAGTAGCTTGGTGAATTGAAGATTGGCAAATTGGTCGGTGTGCGACGACTCGACCAATCTACCAGTCTACCAGCGTACCAATCTACCCTGACAGGAACCATCCGATGGCAACGATCGAGCTTCGTGACGTAGAGAAGAAATTCGGCGCCGTGCACGCCGTCAAGCCGATGAACCTGACCATCCAGGACGGCGAGTTTGTGACGCTGCTGGGGCCGTCGGGCTGTGGCAAGACTACCACGCTGCGCATGATCTCCGGTCTGGAGGCGGTCACCGGCGGCACCATTTGGCTCAACCAGCGCAACGTGACCTGGCGCAAGCCCAGCGACCGCGACATTGCGTTCGTCTTCCAGTTCTACGCGCTCTATCCCCACATCTCGGTGCGCGACAACATCACCTTTCCCCTGCGCGCCGAGGGCCAGAAGAAGGATTACATCGATCGCCGGCTGGCCGAGGTGGTGGAGCTGCTGCGCATCGGCCATTTGCTGAACAGCAAGCCGGGCAAGCTGAGCGGCGGCGATCAGCAGCGCGTGGCGCTGGCGCGGGCCCTGGTGCGCAAGCCGGCCGCCTTTTTGATGGATGAGCCGCTGGGCGCGCTGGACGCCGAGCTGCGCGAGAGCATGCGGGCCGAGATCAAGCGCCTGCACATTGCCCAGCACGCCACCACGGTCTACGTGACCCACGACCAGATCGAGGCGATGGCCATGAGCGATCGCATCGTGGTCATGTCCGACGCCGAGGTGCAGCAAGTGGGCACGCCGGGCCAGGTCTACTACAACCCGGCCAACCTTTTCGTGGCTCGTTTCATCGGCAGCCCGGGGATGAACCTGGTGCCGGGCCGGCTGGCCGGCGACGGCGTGCATCTGCCTGGCGAGGGCAACGTGTTGCCTGTGCCGGCGGCCTACGCGCAGGCGCTGCCGGCGGCGCTGGCCGCCGCCGCATCCGACCAGGTAACCGTCGGTTTTCGGCCTGAAGCGGCCATGGTCAGCGCCAACGGCGGGCTGCGCGGCCAGGTGTACGCCGTGGATATGCACGGCTCGTACAAGATCCTGCACGTGAACCTGGATGAGCGCGCCGAGCACTTGGTGCATGTGCGCGCTGACCGGCAGACTTCCTTTCCCATCGGCAGTCCGGTGCGCTTCACCATCGACCCGCGCATGGCGCGCTTCTTCGAGCCGCAGAGCGGCAAGGCCATTCAGGGCGCGGCTGTGGAGCCGCCCACCGAGATCGGCTGGGACACGATCCCTGAAGAACTGTTGGACGAGCTGATCGTCAGCCACAGCGAGGCAGGCCAATGAGCAGTGTAGAGCTTCGCAACATCACCAAGCGTTTCCCGCGCGTGACGGCGCTGAACGATGTTTCCTTTGCCGTGCGCGAGGGTGAGTTCTTCGTGCTGCTGGGTCCGACCGGCGCCGGCAAGACCACCACGCTGCGCATCATCGCCGCCTTGCTCAAGCAGGACGCCGGCAGCGTGCTGTTCGACGGCGAGCCGGTGGACGAGCTCAGCCCGGCCGAGCGCGACGTGGCCTTCGTCTTTCAGCAGTACTCGCTCTACCCCACCATGACGGTCTACGACAACCTGGCCTTTCCGTTGCGCTCGCCCATGCGCAAGACGCCGGAGCCGGAGATCCGTCGACGGGTGGAGCAGGTGGCCGAGATCGTCCACATCAGCCATCTGCTAGAGCGCAAGACGGCGCGGCTGTCCGGCGGCGAGATGCAGCGCGTGGCCATCGGCCGGGCTATCGTGCGCGAGCCGCGCGTGTTTCTGATGGACGAGCCGTTGACCAACCTGGACGCCAAGCTGCGCGAGGCGCTGCGCGCTGACCTGCAGCACATGCAGAAGACCCAGGGCCACACCACGATCTTCGTCACCCACGACCAGACCGAGGCCTTGACCATGGCCGACCGCATTGCCGTGCTGGACCGGGGTCATATCATCCAGGTCGGCTCGCCCGACGACATCTACGACCGACCGGCCACCACCTTTGTGGCGCAGTTGGTTGGCTCGCCGCGCATCAACCTGATGCAGGCCCACAGCGAGAACGGCAGCCTGCTGGTCGCCGACAGTCCATTGCATCTGCCGGCGCCCACGGGCCGGGCGCTGCCGCCCCGGTTGTTGGTGGGCATCCGGCCGGAGGACGTGCGGCTGCGCAACAACGGCACCGGCGCCTTTGCCGGCCAGGTGGCCCTGACCGAGCCGCTGGGCGTTGAGACCATCGTCCACATTCAGGCCGGCGAGCAGGTGCTGCTCAGCGTTGTCTCAGGCATGACCTCCCTGCGCGTCGGCGACTCTGTGCGCTTCGATCTGGCGCCTGAGCGGTTGCATTTCTTCGATGTGCAGGGCAAGCGGATCGGGTAAACTGGTAGACTGGTAGATTCGCAAAGTGGTCGTGCCGCGTCGCGAGACCAATCCACCAGTCAACCAATCTACCAGTCCACTTATCTACCAACTACCACTCACCACCAAAGGAGAGTAAACATGCGTTTCGGCGTGAACACTTGGGTCTGGACGTCGCCGCTGACGACAGACGAGCTGGAGAAGCTGGCGCCGCACGTGAAGAGCCTGGGCTTCGACTGGATCGAGGTGCCACTGGAGAGCCTGGACGACCTGGACTTCGCCCGCGGCGCGGAGATCATCAAGGCCCACGGCCTAGGCGTCAGTACCTGCGCAGCCATGGGCCCGGACCGCGACCTGATCCACCCCGACCCGGCCATTCGGGAGAACGGGATGGCGTATATCCGCGGGGCCATCGACGCCACCGCCGCGCTGGGCGCTACCAACCTGGTGGGGCCGATCTACTCGGCGGTGGGCCGCACCTGGCAGATGACGGCCGACGAGCGGGCGCGCGACACCGACATCCTGGTGGAGAACTTGAGCCAGCTCGCAGCCTACGCGCACGACCGCGGCGTCAAGCTGGGCGTGGAGCCGCTGAACCGCTTCGAGACCAGCTTCATTAACCTGGCCAGCCAGGCCATCGAGGTGGTCGATCGCGTCGGCAGCCCGGCCTGCGGCATCATGCTGGACACCTTCCACATGAACATCGAGGAGAAGTCCCTGGGCGACGCCATCCGTGCGGCCGGCCCGCGGCTGATCCACCTGCACGCCTGCGAGAACGACCGCGGCGCGCCGGGCAGCGGCAACGTCACCTGGGACCAGGTCCAGCAGGGCCTGGCCGACATCGGCTACGACGGCCCGGTGGTCATCGAATCGTTCACGGCCAAAGTCAAGAGCATCGCCCGCGCCGCGGCCATCTGGCGCGCCCTCGCGCCGACGCAGGACGATCTGGCGCGCGATGGGTTGGTGTTCTTGAAGCGGCTGTTGTCATGAGAGGCAGACTGGTACGTTGGTAAATTGGTCAGCCTGCGAGCGGCCTACGGCCTCGTGCGCCGACCAATCTACCTCGTACCAATCTACCTCATACCAGTCTACCAATTCACCAATGTACCAACCAACTCAAAGGAGAGACCTAACATGCCCCGTCCAGTCACCCTCTTCAGCGGCCAATGGGCCGATTTGACATTCGATACCTTTTGCGAAAAGGCCAAGTCCTTTGGCTACGACGGCGTGGAGATCGCCTGCTGGGGCGACCACTTCGAGGTGGACAAGGCCCTGGAGGACGACAGCTACGTGCAGTCGCGCTGGGACATCCTCAACAAACATGGCCTGAAGTGCTTCGCCATCAGCACGCACCTGGTGGGCCAGTGTGTGGGCGACGCGATCATCGACGAGCGCCACAAGAGCATCCTGCCGCGCCGGCTGTGGGGCGACGGCGACCCCGAAGGCGTCCGCCAGCGCTGCGCCGAGGAGGTCAAGAACACGGCCCGCGCCGCGGCCAAGTTCGGCGTCAAGGTAGTCAACGGCTTCGTCGGCTCGGCCATTTGGCACGTGCTGGCCATGTTCCCGCCGGTTTCCCCCGCTATGATCGAGGACGGCTACAAGGACTTCGCCGCCCGCTGGACGCCCATCTTGGACGTGTTCCAGGCCGAGGGCGTCAAGTACGCGCTGGAGGTCCACCCGTCCGAGATCGCCTACGACTTTTGGACGACACAGAAGACGCTGGAGGCGATCAACCACCATCCGGCCTTCGGCATCAACTTCGACCCCAGCCACCTCTACTGGCAGATGGTAGACCCGGTCGAATTCGTGTATGCCTACGCCGATCGCATCTTCCACATGCACGTCAAGGAGTCGATCCGGGTGCTCAACGGACGCAACGGCATCCTCGGCTCGCACCTGTTCTTCGGCGACCACCGGCGAGGTTGGGACTTCGTCAGCCCCGGCCGCGGCGGCGTGCCCTTCGAACGCATCTTCCGCGCCCTGAACGACGTGGGCTATGCCGGCCCGCTGTCGGTGGAGTGGGAAGACAACGGCATGAACCGCGAGCAAGGCGCGCCCGAAGCGTTGCACATGGTGCGCCGGCTGGACCTGGTGCCGTCGAACGTGGCCTTCGATGCCGCGTTTGCGTCCAAAAGTTGAGGCGTTGACCGGTGACCGGTAGTCCGTGACTGTTTACGGTTCACCGTTCACCGCTAACCAAGGAGGAAAAACCATGAGCGAGCAATCTTTCACTGCCATGGCTGCCACGGGCGGCGCGGGCGAGGCGCCGGAGATCGGCGTGGGCATGCTGGGCTATGCCTTCATGGGCAAGGCGCACAGCAACGCCATGAAGAAGCTGCCCTACATGATGTATCCGCCGGTGGCCATCCCCAAGCTGGTGGCGATCTCCGGCCGCAACGAGGCCGCCGTGCAAGAGGCCGCCAGGCGTTTCGGCTACCAGAAGTACTACACCGACTGGCGGGCCATGATCGAGGATCCCGACGTGCAACTGCTGGACAACGGCGGCCCCAACAACCTACACGCCGAGCCGTCGATCCTGGCCGCGCAGTTGGGCAAGCACGTGCTGTGCGAGAAGCCGCTGGCCCGCACCGCGGCCGAGGCCAAGGCCATGTGGGACGCCGTCGAAGCCACGCCGGGCGTCAAGCACATGGTGGCCTTCAACTACCGCTTCGTACCGGCCGTGCGCATGATCCGCGACCTGATCGACCAGGGCGCGTTTGGCCGCATCTACCACTGGCGCGCGGTCTACCTGCAAGAGTGGATCATGCCCCACTACGGCACGCCCATCATCTGGCGCCTGCAGAAGGACGCGGCCGGCAGCGGCGCGCTGGGCGACCTAGGCGCGCACATCATCGACCTGGCGCACTACCTGGTGGGCGGCATCAAGAGCGTGTCGGCCCTGACCAAGACCTTCATCCACGAGCGCGACAAGGATGACGGCGGCGCGGGCATCGTGGACGTGGACGATGCCTTCGCCGCGGCCGTGGAGTTCGAGAACGGCGCCATCGGCACGCTGGAGAGCACCCGCTTCGCCGCCGGCCGCAAGAACTACAACTGCTTCGAGCTCAACGCCGAGAAGGGCTCGGTGCGCTTCAACCTGGAGCGCATGAACGAGGCCGAGATCTTCTGGATCGACGACCAGCCCAAGGTGGCGCAGGGCTTCCACGACGTGCTGGTGACCGAGGGCTACCATCCCTGGTGGAACAACTGGTGGCCGCACGGGCACATCATCGGCTGGGAGCACACCTTTGTCCACGAGATCAACCACCTGTTGGACGCCATCGTCAACGACAAGCCGGTCGGCCCGCACGGCGCCACCTTCGAGGATGGCTACCGCTGCGCCGTGGTCTGCGACGCCATCGTCGAGTCCAGCCAGAGCGGCCGCCGCGTCGATATCAAGTATTGACGGGTAAACGGTGATCGGTAAACGGTTACCGTTCACCGATCACCGCCCCAGGAGCCCACCCATGCGCCGACCCCACGCCCCCATCGCTTTGCCGGCCATCGCCGTTGTGCTGATTGTGCTAGGCTTCGTAGCCAGCCGCGTCATCCCTGCCGTGGCGACGCCGCAGCAACTGGCCACCAACGTGCTGCTCAGCGCGATCCCGTTCATTCTGATCTTTGTCGGCATCCTGCTGCTGTACATCACGCTGATCGTTCTGGTGGCCAGCTCGCTCAATGGCGTCGTGTCACAGCGCGTCTACAACATCGTCACGCGGGTGATCATCGCCGGCATTCTGCTGGGCATCGTGGGCATGTTCCAGCCGTGGGTCATGGCCTTCTACACGCGCGGCTTCAGCCTGCTGCTCATCTCCACCCTGGCCTACATCCTGTGGAGCCACGTGACGCCGGCGTTCGAGGATGTGCAGGAGGAGGCGCGCGACAGACTGGTGGTGGTCGGTGAGCGGTGACCGGTGACCGGTAAGCGGTGAACGGCGACCGGTTTTCCGATCACGGGTCACCGTTTACGGATTGCGCGTCACGCGATCCATCTTGCGAAAAACACACATGCCAGACAATTACCTTCCCCAACCCCACCACAAGTTCACCTTCGGCCTCTGGACCGTGGGCAATGTCGGCCGTGATCCGTTTGGCGAGCCGGTGCGTTGGGCCATGTCGCCGGTTGAGATCGTGTATCTGTTGGCCGAGGTGGGCGCGTATGGCGTCAACTTCCACGACAACGACCTGGTGCCCATCGACGCCAGCCCGGCCGAGCGCGATCGCATCGTGCTCAGCTTCAAGCAGGCTCTGGAGGACACCGGCCTGGTCGTGCCTATGGCCACCACCAACCTCTTCACCGATCCGGCCTTCAAGGACGGCGCGTTCACGTCCAACGACCCCAAGGTGCGCGCCTACGCCCTGCAGAAGACCATGCGCGCCATCGACCTGGGCGTCGAGCTGGGCGCCAAGGTCTACGTCTTCTGGGGCGGTCGCGAGGGCGTGGAGACCGACGCGGCCAAGGACCCGGTGGCGGCCATCCAGCGCAACCGCGAGGCCATGAACTTCCTCTGCGAGTACGTCATCGACCAGGGCTACGATCTCAAGTTCGCGCTGGAGGCCAAGCCCAACGAGCCGCGCGGCGACATGTACAACGCCACCACGGGCCATATGCTGGCCTTCATCACTAGCCTGGACCACCCAGAGATGGTGGGCGTCAACCCAGAGGTGGCCCACGAGCACATGGCTGGCCTCAACTTCCTGCACAACGTGGCCCAGGCCTGGGAGGCCGGCAAGCTGTTCCACATCGACCTCAACGACCAGGCTTTTGGCCGTTACGACCAGGACTTCCGCTTCGGTGCGGTCAACCTGAAGTCGGCCTTCTTCCTGGTCAAGTTCCTGGAGGACGTGGGCTACAGCGGCAGCCGGCATTTCGACGCCCATGCCTATCGCACCGAGGACTTCGAGGGCGTCAAGGACTTCGCGCGCGGCTGCATGCGCACCTACCTGATCCTCAAGGAGAAGGCCGCGCAGTGGAACGCCGACCCGGAGATCCAGGCCTTGCTGGCCGAGATCAACGCCGACGACGGCAGCACCGATGCGTGGAAGGGCGCGTACAGCCGGGCCAAGGCCGACGCGCTCAAGGCCGTCAGTTTCGACCGCCGCGCCCTGGGCGCCCGTGGCCTGCGCTACGAGCGGCTGGATCAGTTGACGGTCGAGGTGTTGCTGGGTGTGCGGTAGGTTGGTAGATTGGCGGTCCCTTTCCAGGGATTGGAAATCCCTGGCTGACAGTGCGAAGGCCCCTCAGGGCCTGGCGGAGCGTGTTCCCAGCGGCTGTGGCCGTTTCGTGCTGTGAGATGGTGAATCGATGAACCTTAAGATGATACTCCGGCAACAGAGCGAAGCGCGTCCAGGTGCGAGCTCGCCGGGGAATGAAGTTCCCCGGCTACATAACAGCGCCCGTTGAAACGGGCT
>DAOUBX010000043.1:0-8006 GCA_034432445.1 Anaerolineales bacterium | reverse complement strand
GCGCATGGGCATCTGGTTTGCAAACGTGTCTGCGAAGCCAACCTAGGTCGCAAATCGCCTACAAATGCCCGGCACCTGAGCAGTTACCCGCTCGTTTTCATTCAAAACCTTAAAAGTCATTTTCAGAGCGCCATAACAGCGGATGCAACTAGCAGACTGGGGAAGGGCCATGCTATAATTGCGCGCGTCCCATCTGACGGAATTAGTGATGAGCCCACCCGTCTCTCACTTAGTGAGGGACGCAGCTACTTCTTCGGCGAAGAAGCTCGTATGCACGTTCATGTGCTCACCCTGACAGGGATCCTCTCGTGTACCAGCGATAGGTTGTTAGCGTTCGTGCTTTGTCCTCATGTCTGACGACTTCGTCCATTTGCACGTTCACTCCGAGTTTTCCTTGCTCGACGGCCTGGGGCTGGTCGACAAGCTGGTAGCCCGCGCCAAGCGGCTGGGCCAGCCGGCCCTGGCCCTCACCGACCATGGCACGATGCACGGGGTGGTCCCCTTCTTCCGCGCCTGCAAGGCGGCCGGCATCCGACCGGTGATCGGCGTCGAGGCCTATTTGACGCGCTGGGGGCGACCGATGGAGGGTCGCGACCCAGAGTTAGACAAGAATCGGCATCACCTGTTGCTGCTGGCCCAGAACCAGGTGGGCTACAAGAATCTGCTTAAGATCTGCTCCGACGCCCAAATGCGCGGCTATTACTATCGACCGCGCATCGACGCCGACTATCTGGCCGCGCACAGCGAAGGGCTGATCTGCACCACCGGCTGTCTGGCCGCCGAGATCCCCACCTTGCTCAGCAGCGAAGATGGCGCACGGCCGCAGGAGCGGCTGGCCCTGGAGCGCTTGCGCTGGTATCTCGACGTGTTCGGCAAAGACCGCTTCTTCATCGAGCTGCAAGAGCACGATATCCCGGTCTTGCGCGAGGTCAACAGGACCCTGCTTGACTGGTCGGCGCGGCATCAGGTCGGCCTGGTGGTGACGAACGATGTGCACTACGTCGAACCGGAGGACGCGCCCTACCACGACGTGCTGCTCTGCGTGCAGACCAGCGCGCTGATCACGCAGTCCGACCGTATGCGCATGTCGGACAACAGCTACTTCCTCAAGAGCGGCCAGCAGATGCGGGATACCTTCCGCCCGCTGGCCGACCTGCCCGAGAGCGCCTTCACCAACACCCTGCGCATCGCCGAGATGTGCGAGGTGGACCTGGAAGACAAGCGCTTCCACCTGCCCGATATCGACATCCCTGTTGGGCACACCTACGAGACCTACTTGCGCCAACTCACGGAGGAGGGGCTGATCTGGCGCTACGGCAGCCGCGCCGGTGATGCGGAGGTGCAAGCGCGCAAGGAGCACGAGCTGAAGATCATCCACCAGATGGGCTTCGACGTGTATTTCCTGATCGTGGGCGACCTCTGCCGCTACGCGCGCAGCCGTGGCATCTGGTACAACGTGCGCGGCTCCGGCGCCGGCTCTATCGTGGCCTATGCCACCGGCATCACGGGCATCGATCCGCTGAGCAACAACCTGGTCTTCGAGCGCTTCCTGAACCCCGGTCGCGTGACCATGCCCGACTTCGACCTGGACTTTCCGGACGACCAGCGGGAAGAGATGATCCGTTACACCATCGCCAAGTATGGTCAGGAGCACGTAGCGCAGATCGTCAGCTTCGGCCGGATGAAAGCGCGCGCCGCAGTGCGCGACGTGGGCCGCGCCATGGCCATCGAGCTGTCGGAGGTGGATCGCCTGGCCAAGCTGATTCCGGCCATCCCCGGCAAGCCGGTGACCATCGCCCAAGCGCTGGGCCGGGACGAGAAGAAGCCAGAGCTGGTCGTGCCGGAGCTGGTGGCCGAGTACGAGCGCTCGGAGCAGGTGCGCCGGCTGTTGGACACTGCCGCCGCGCTGGAGGGGGTGGCCCGCCACGCCAGCACCCATGCCGCTGCAGTCATTGTCACCGATCAGCCGCTCACCGAGTACCTGCCCATCATGCGGCCGCAGAAGGCAGTGATCACCGAGGCCGTTACGCAGTTCGAGTTCCCCATCTGCGAGAGCATCGGCCTGCTTAAGGTGGATTTCCTCGGTCTGGCCACGTTGACGGTGATGCGTGAGGCGACGCGGCTGATCCGCGAGCGTCACGGGGTGACTTACACGCTGGACAACATCCCGCTGGACGCCCCCGAGGCGTATCGTCTGTTGAGCAGCGGCGAGGTGGCGGGCGTATTCCAGGTGGAAGGCGCAGGGCTGCGACGCATGCTGGTGGAGATGCAGCCGCGCGAGTTCAACCACATCGTGGCCGCCATCAGCCTCTACCGGCCGGGGCCCATGGACTTCATCCCCGAATACGTAGCCGTAATGCACGGCAAGAAGGAAGCGCAGTACGTGCATCCCGCACTGGAGCCTATTCTGCGCGAGACGTATGGTGTGTGTGTGTACCAGGAGCAGGTGATCCAGCTGTTGACCGAGATCGCCGGCTACACGGCGGGCGAGGCCGACAACGTGCGCCGCGCCATCAGCAAGAAATCGGAGAAGACCCTGCTCCAGCACCGCGAGATCTTCGCCAAGGGCGCGGCCGAGAAGTCCAACATCAAGCGCGCCGACGCTGACGCCATCTGGGATGCGCTGATGGGCTTTGCGCGCTATGGGTTCAACCGGGCGCACGCGGCAGACTACGCGGTGATCTGCGTACAAACGGCTTTTCTCAAAGCGCGCTATCCGCTGGAGTACATGGCAGCCATGCTGCTGGTGGAGCGGGACAACCACGAGAAGGTGGCTTACTATATCACCGAGTGCCGGCGCATGGGCATCGAGGTGTTGGCGCCGGACATCAACGCCAGCCGCATGGATTTCACGCTGGAACAGCTACCCCCAGACGCGCCGCCGCCAGCCGGCAAGGATCCCCGCATTGGCTACCCCTTCCCGGTTCCGCCGGGCGCAGCGATCCGCTATGGCCTGGCCGCCATCAAGAACGTGGGCGAGGGACCGGTGCAGGCCATCCTCGAGGCGCGGCAGCGCAGCGGGCCCTTCCGTAGCTTGGAGGACTTCTGCGAACGGGTCGACCTGCGCAAGGTGGGCAAGAAGGCGCTGGAATGCCTGATCAAGGTCGGCGCTTTGGATCAGTTTGGCGAGCGGGCGCAGCTCCTGGAGGCCATCGACCAGATGGTGGGTATTAGCCGCTCTCGCCACGAGGCAGAGGAAGCGGGCCAGCTCAGCATGTTCGATCTGCTGGGCGCCGTTGACCTGGCTGCCAGCGTCGCCTCGCTCAAGCTGCCCGATGTACCGCCCTTGCCGCCGCGTGAGCGTCTGGCGCAAGAGAAGGAACTGCTGGGCGTGTTTGTGTCCGCGCATCCGTTGCAACAGATGAGCGTGGACTTGAGCAGCATCATCACCTGCACCTGCGGCGAGCTTGACGAGAGCTACGTGGGCAAGCAGGTGGTGTTGGCCGGCAACGTCACGCGCGTCAATTCGATCATCACCAAGAAGAGCGAGCGGATGGCCTTCGTGACCTTGGAGGACCTGCATGGCCAGTGCGATGTGACCGTGTTCCCCAAGACCTGGGACGCTGCCAAGGATTTCGTACAGGTAGACAAGATCATCCTGGTGCGCGGCAAGGTCGAGCTGCGCGGGGAAAAGATCAACGTCGTAGCCGATGAAGTGCGGGACTACGTGGTGCGGGCCATGGCTGCCGACGACGGCGTGGCGATGGCGCCGCTCAGCGCCGCTTCTCCCGTCTTTGCTAACGGCAACCATGCGCCGGCTTGGCCGACTGCCTCCGGCCTGAGCCGGCCATCTGCTGCCTTCGACAGTCTCGATCCTGACTTAGCCTATGACGCAGGCGAGGACGCTGAAGAACCGTCGGCGGTGGAGGAGCCGGCGTGGCTGCGGGAGGCGCCGCCGGCGTGGGACGAGGAAGCGGTCGAGCTGCACGCTAGGGCCGTGGCCGAAGGATTGGCGCCGCGCGCTGAAGCGCGAACGGCAGGCGGCGCGCAGCCCACGTCGGCCGCGCCCCAGGTGCGGGCAGCTCCGCCATCGCCTGCTGCAACCCGGCCGCCTGTTGCCAACCACCACGCTGCGTCCCTCACGCCTCAAGCGCAGGCCGAAACGCAACCAGCGCCGGCTGGCGAGCCTCTCCAGCCTGCTGTCAGTCGCCGATCACCGGCTGTCGAGCGCCGTCCGCCGCGCATGTTGCGCGTCACCATGCAGCGCACGGCCGACGTGGAGCGGGACAAGCGGCTGTTGAGCTGGATCGTCGACCTGCTGCGCGGCCAACCTGGCCCCGATCGTTTCTGCGTCGTGGTGCGCAAGAACGGCGCGGCCGTGCAGCTAGACTTCCCCAACGACACGACTACCCTGACCCCGGCTTTGGAACAGCAACTGGTGCGACGGCTAGGAGTAGCCAACGTGGAGGTGCGGGAAGTCAGCGAGCCCTGAGCGGCGACGGTGGTTAGCGCTGTGATCTCGCAGGGTGGCTCCTGGCAAGGCACTTGGCTTCAGCCGGGTCATCGCGTGAACCCCGGCTGAAGCCTGTACTCCAGATCGCGAACGAACTAGCCCTCGCGCTCGCCTCGTTCTAGGCTGCGCAGGTGGGGGAAGAGCAACACATCGCGAATCGACGTGTTGTCGGTGAAGAGCATGGCCAGGCGGTCGATGCCTGTGCCGAAGCCGCCGTTGGGGGGCATGCCGTAGCTCATCGCCAGCAAATAGTCCTCGTCGACGGGGTGGCGATCTTCTTCGCCAACGGCATAGAGCTGCTGCATCATCTCCATGCGCGCGCGTTGATCGAGGGGGTCGTTCAGCTCGGTAAAGGCGTTGCCCATCTCCATGCCCGCGATGAAGTACTCGAAGCGCTCCACCGTGTCGGGATCGTCGGCGCGTTTCTTGGCCAAGGGACTGATCTCGATCGGGTAGTCCAACACGAAGGTCGGCTGGATCAAGTTCGGCTCCACGTGGTTGCCGAGCAGCGAGTCGATCAGCTTGCCGCGATTGCTGGTGCTTTCCGGCTGATGCCCCTGGGCGCGCATGGCCGCGGCCAAGGATTCAGCCGTGGGGTACTGTTTGTAGTCGATGCCCGCGTACTGGATGATCGCATCGCGCAGCGTTATGCGTCGCCAGGGTGGGGTGAGGTCGATCACCTGGCCCTGATAGGTGATCTGCGTGCTGCCGGTCAGCCTGCGCGCCACATGCGCCAGCATTTCCTCGACGCGATGCATCACGTCGTTGTAGTCGGCATAGGCTTCGTACCACTCGAGCTGCGTGAACTCCGGGTTGTGCTTGAAGCTCACCCCTTCGTTGCGGAAGTCGCGGCCAATCTCATAGACGCGCTCCAAGCCGCCGACCAGCAAGCGCTTGAGATACAGCTCGAAGCTGATGCGCAGGTAGAGTTCCTGCTTGAGCTGGTTGTGGTAGGTGGTGAAAGGCCGCGCCGCTGCACCGCCGTAGATCGGCTGTAGCACGGGAGTCTCCACCTCGACGAAGCCGGCGTTGTCCAGATACTCGCGAATGGCCTGGATCATGCGGGCGCGCGTGGCAAACACCCGGCGCACTTCGGGGTTGATCATCAGATCGACATAGCGGCGGCGGTAGCGCGTTTCGATGTCCTTGACGCCGTGCCACTTGTCCGGCATCGGCTCCAGGCTCTTGGCCAGCAACTGGATGTGTGTCGCCTCGACCGAGACCTCGCCCGTGCGTGTGCGCACCATGCGGCCGCACACGGCGATGAAATCACCCAGATCGAGCAGGCGCTTGAAGAGGGCGTCGTAGGTCTCCGCGCCGAGCAAGTCCTGGCGCACGAAGACCTGCAAGCGGCCACTGCCGTCTTCGATATGGGCGAAGCCCACCTTACCCATGATGCGCCGGCTCATGACGCGACCGGCCACGCACACGTCCACATCGTCGCCGGCGGCTGTGGTTTCAGCGTTTGTGAAGGCGCGGATGGCCTCAGCCGTCGTGTGGGTGCGGGGTCGTACTAGTCGCGGTGGGTAGGGTTCGATGCCTGCGCTGCGCAACTGTTCGATCTTCGCCAGGCGCACATCGTCCAGTGTACTGGTTTCGTCATTCATGAAAACGCTCTCTTTCCATAAAACACACGCGACTCACGAGGAGTCGCGTGCTGCCACAGGCGCGCCAAAAGCCTGGCGACTCATTCGATCTTGACGATCTCGAACTCCAGCAGGCCACCTGGGGTCTGCACGCGCACGCGATCACCGACGCGCTTGCCCATCAGCGCCCGGCCCATAGGCGATTCGTTGGAGATGCGGCCATTGCTGGGGTTGGCCTCAGCCGAGCCGGCGATGAAGTACGTTTCATCATCCTCGAAGCCCACCTCGCGGATCGTCACCGAACGACCGATTTCCACTGCATCGGCAGGGGTACTGTGGTTCTTGATCACGACAGAGCGGCTAATCGTCTGCTCTAGCTCAAGGATGCGGCCTTCTAGAAAGGCTTGCTGGTTCTTGGCCTCATCGTAACCGGCGTTTTCGGAGATATCGCCGTCAGCCTTGGCTTCGCCGATGCGCGCAGCGATCTCGGCCCGCCCGACCGTGCGCAAGTAGTCAAGCTCTTGCTGCAGCGCGCGCAGCCCTTCTTCCGTGATATAAATGGGTTTGGTCTTTCCGTTGGTCATCGCTCGGCACTCTACGTAAGAAAGCCCGGCACGCTTCGATTCAGGTGCCGGGTGGATACGCTCCAATGAGGTTTTCTGCAGTGGGTTCTGGAAACATAACAACTGAGAGCGAGCTCTCAGTTGTTTTCGCAGCACGAGGGCAATTATACAGCAAAACGCCGCACATGCAAACTGGACGTAGCCCGGCCTTCAACGCTGGCCGCGCAGCCGCGCACGCAGCGCCTGCCAAGGTGTGGGGCGTTGCGGCACCGGAGCTTCGGTGACGCTGTGTCCGACGGCGCTAGGCGCAGCCGGTTGATCCACCGGTCCCAGCGGGGGTGTGACCGCTTGCCACAAGCGCTCGGCATAGGCGGCCGGGCCGGCAGTCCGGTGGGTGTGGCCAAGCAACGCCGGCTTGATATCAGCCTCAGCACCGAACAGGATGCCGGTCTGGCTGCGGTAGGCGCGCACGGCCTCAACCTTGGCCGTCATCGACGCCTCGTCGAAACTGATCAGGTGAGAACGCCACGCCGTGCGACCGCCGCGGCCAAGCGCAAGCTCCAGCCCGTCCGGATCGCGCGCGATGTAGGGGTAGTCCTCGTAGAAAAAGACGGTGTATCCTGCCAGATGCAGGATCCAGGCCGCCTTGTGCACGATTTGATGGTCGACGTGGTTGCCTACGGCCAGCGGCGCGTAGAGCACGCAGGTCGCGGGCTTCGGCGCCAGCGATGCGAACACCTGCGCCAACTCATAGGGTAAGCCCCGTTCGGCCGGCGCTACAGGGCCGAACAGCGCTTCCTCGTGGTCGTACAACCAACGCGTGCGCTGCGCGTCCTGGCGGTAGATGCAGTCCAGATAGTCGCCCGGCCGGTTGATGGCGCCAAGCACGCTGAGCGCCTGCGCGTCCTCGGCCCGGCGCATGGTCATCAGGTCGTCGTCGCCGCCGGGCCGTGCATGGATGGCTGCGGCGAAGGGCGATAGACGCTCTGGGTTCGGAATGCCGCTGAAGACCGTCGCCACGATTACCGTGTCGCCGGCGGCCGCGCGCTGAGCGATCTGGCCGCCGCAGGAGAGCGCAGCGTCGTCGCAGTGCGGGGAGAGGTAGATGTGCTGTTGCGTGGACATGGTGGCTCCGCAGCGTGAACTTCGTTGATGTCGGCAACAAGCGCGCTGACGACAGACTGTAGAGGGGCGCTGGTAGAGGGCCAAGGGGCTGCCGTGCACCCTCGCACGGCGCCTGAGCCAATTCCCGGGCGTGAGTATAGCATCGGGTCAGGGGAATGGCAACTTCGAGGGCGTTCAAAATGCTAAGGGGCAACGTAACTATTCAGGTGCCGGGCACTTGCGACCGGTTTCCAGCTTGAGCCGGCTCTGCAGACGCCCTGGCCAGCGCAGCCTTAAGTG
>DAOUBX010000042.1:0-18078 GCA_034432445.1 Anaerolineales bacterium | reverse complement strand
GAAAGCGCGGCGGGCACGGTCGGAGACCGGCCCGAGCGATTTTCAGGTTAGAATCCAAATGCCCGGCACCTATGGCTGAGTAGTTCAATTCCCAGAGTTCGGAGGTGGCGGAAAGGCGAGAGCAAGCCGGTCTTCGCTACGCCTAGGCCAGGCTGCGCACGCTGAGCGGCCCACTCCGGACTTCGCGTGGCAAGCAACCCTGGAGCATTGTCTTGGCAAACATCGTCATTCTCGGCTTAGGCCCCGGCGACCCCGGTCAGTTGACCAAGGCCGCGTGGGACATCTTACGCCAGACGCCTGAGGTGTATTTGCGCACCCGCCAGCATCCGACCGTCAGCGCCTTCGCACCACCACTGGTCACGCACAGCTTTGACGACGTCTACGAGTCTGCTGCCGATTTTGCTGCGGTATACAGCGAGATCGCCCATCGGGTGATTGCACTGGGCAGGCGGCCGCAGGGCGTGGTCTACGCCGTGCCGGGCGACCCAGCCGTGGGCGAGGCGACCACCTGGCTGATCCGCAGCCTGGCCGCGCAAGCCGGGCTCAGCGTGCAGGTGGTGCACGGCGTCAGCTTTGTGGAGCCGGCCTGTCTGGCGCTCGACCTGGACCCGTTGGAGCGAGATGGCCTGCAGGTGCTGGATGCCATGGTAGTGGCGGCCAGCCACGCCCCACCCTTTGACACATCACGGCCGGCCTTACTGGCGCAGTGCTACAGCCGCGGCCTGGCCAGCGATGTCAAGCTGACCTTGCTGCACAGCCTGGCCGACGACCACCCGATCACAGTGTTGCAGGCCGCGGGCACCCCTGCCCAGAGCCTGCGCCGCGTGCCGTTGCACGAGCTCGATCACAGCACGGCCTTCGACCACCTGACCACGCTCTATGTGCCGCCGGCCGGCCCATACGCCTCTTTCAGCCGCCTGCAGGAGATCGTGGCGCACCTGCGCGCGCCCGACGGCTGCCCGTGGGACCGCGAGCAGACTTTGCAGACCTTGCGCAAGGACCTGATGGAAGAGACTTACGAGTTGCTCGAAGCCCTCGACCTGGACGACGACGACAAGATCGGCGAGGAGCTGGGCGATATGGCGCTGGTGATCGCCATGCTGGCGCAGATCGCGACCGATGAAGAGCGCGTCAAATGGCCCCAGGTCATGGCGGCCATCAGCGAGAAGCTGATCCGCCGTCATCCCCACGTGTTCGGCGATGTGCAGGTCAACGGCGCGGCGGAGGTGTTGGCCAACTGGGCAGCGATCAAGGAGCAGGAGGCCGGCGCCAAGGCCCAGGCGGCCGGAGCCAAGCAGCCATCGCCGCTGGACAGCGTGCCCAAGGCGCTGCCGGCGCTGTCGCTGGCCAGCAAATATCAGAGCCGCCTGACGCGCTTGGGTGTTGCTCCGGCGCTGCCCAACCCTGCAGACAACCAGATCGGCGTAGCCTTGTGGCAGCTCGTGGCCGAGGCGCGCGCCGCCGGCGTGGATGCCGAGACTGCGCTGCGCGAGGTGTGTCAACAGGTGGCGCGCGCCGTTGATGCGTGACGAGTAACGCGTGAGGCATTGCACGCGCTTGGGGTGCGCGCATCACGCGTTGCTTGATCGGACGTTCTCCCGCGTGTCTCACAACAACTTCCCACTAAGGACTCCTCACCCATGTCTTATCCTGTTCGTACCGTTATGATTGGCCTCGGCGGCATGGCGCGCTATCATGTGCAACACATGCTGCAACAGCGCGACACCACCGAGATCGTTGTCGTTTGCGAGCCGTCGCCGCAAGCCTATGCCGCGACGGCTGCGTTGTTCGAGGAGGCGGGTCTGCAGCCTCCGCCCAACGAGCCCGACCTAGGCCGGCTGCTGTCTGCCTGGCAAGCGGGCTTGGACGCCGCCTTCATCATCACACCTCACGCCTTTCATCACGACCAGACCGTGGCCTGCCTAGAGGCGGGGCTGGACGTGCTGCTGGAGAAGCCGATGGTCATCAACGCCGCCGAGGCTGCCAGTCTGATCCGCACGCGCGACCGCACCGGTCGGCTGTTGGTGGTAGCCTTTCCCGGCAGCTTGTCGCCACAGATCCGCACGGCCGTGGCAATGCTGCGAAGCGGCGAGCTGGGGCCGATCCTGAACATCAGCGGCACGGTGTGGCAGAACTGGGGGCCGAACACGGCCGGCACCTGGCGCCAGGAGCCCGCCATCTCCGGCGGAGGCTTTCTGTTCGACACCGGCGCGCACATGCTGAACACCGTCGCCGACCTGGCTGGCGAGGACTTCGTCGAGGTGGCCGCGTGGCTGGATAACAACGCTCGGCCGGTGGACACGCGCGCCGCGGTCATGGCGCGGTTGGCCTCCGGCGCGCTGGTGACGATCAACGCCTGTGGTGAGGCAATCCCCTCGTGCGACTCCGAGATCTGGGTGTTTGCCACCCAGGGCATCCTGCGCACAGGCATCTGGGGCGAGCGGCTGGAGCTGCGCCGCGCGCGCTGGAAACGGCTGCGGCCGGTGCCGGTGCCGCCGTCGCTGGGCGTGTGGGAGCAGTTCTTGGCCGTGCGCGGCGGCGCAATCCCTAACCCTTGCCCGCCGGAGGTCGGCTTGCGCATGGCGCGGCTGTGGGATGCCATCCGTGCTTCGTCGGCGCAGGGCGGCGCTGTCGTGCGCCTGTCCTAGAAACGAGCCAACATCCAACACGGAGGTCATCATGCTACGAGTCACTGTCTGGAACGAGTACCGCCACGAACGGCGATCGCCGGCTGTTGCTGCGATCTACCCCCAAGGCATTCACACGGCCATTGCCGAGCCGCTGCAGGCCGCCGGCTTCAGCGTGCGCACGGCCACGCTCGATGAGCCGGAGCACGGCTTGAGCGCAGAGGTATTAGCCGCTACCGACGTGCTGATCTGGTGGGGCCACATGGCGCACGGTGAGGTGGCCGACGCCGTGGTCGACCGGGTGCAAGCGCGTGTGCTGGCCGGCATGGGCTTGATCGTGTTGCACTCCGGGCACTTTTCCAAGATTTTCAAACGTTTGATGGGCACGTCGTGCGACCTGAAGTGGCGCGAGGCGGCAGAGCGGGAACGCATCTGGGTCGTTGAGCCGGGTCATCCGATCGCCGAAGGCTTGGACGACTACTTCGAGATTCCCCAAGAAGAGATGTACGGTGAGCGCTTCGACATCCCGGCGCCGGACGAGCTGGTGTTGGTCAGTTGGTTTCAGGGGGGAGAGGTTTTTCGCAGCGGCTGCTGCTACACGCGCGGCGCAGGTCGCATCTTCTACTTTCGCCCCGGCCACGAGACACATCCCACTTACCACCATCCCCAGGTGCAGCGGGTGATCGTCAACGCCGTGCGCTGGGCCGCGCCCACGCCGGGTGCAAAAGTTGCCTACGGCCATCGGCCGCAGCCTTTGGAGAAGCTCAGTTGACGCCAGGCGTAAACTGCTCAGCCAGCGCTGGCGGGCCCTTGAGGCTCGGCTTACAAAGGCCACCTGCACAGCCACTGCGAGCCGCAAATCAGTCGCAAATGCCCGACAGTTGAGCAGTTACACCGCGGGAAGTGACTATTCAGGTGCCGGGCGTAACTGCTCAGCCCGGTGAATGGAACACCTGCACTTGCATCGCAGGTGCAAGTGTTCCCCGTCTGACAGCACAACACCTGCGCCTGCGCCGACGAAGCCTTAAGGAGCGCAGCGACTGGTGGGCCGCAGGCGAGGTGCAGGTGAGCGGCCACAGCCGGTGGGAACACGCTCCGCCAGGCCCTGAGGGGCCTTCGTACTGTCAGCCAGGGATTTCCAATCCTTGGATAGGGGCACGCCTGAGCAGTTACTGCCGGGCACTTGTGACCGGCTTACAGCTTGAGCCGGCTCTGCAGACGCCCTGGCCAGCGCAGCCTGAAGTGCCCGGCATCCAGGGCTGAATAGTTGCCGCGGGAAAACAAAAGCCCCAGGGCATCTACGCCCTGGGGCTTTGTTTTGTCTGTCGTCAGTCGGGGCGAGAGGACTTGAACCTCCGACCTCACGGACCCGAACCGTGCGCGCTACCGGACTGCGCTACGCCCCGAAACCACAGCCATTATATGCGCATGCCCGCGATTTGGCAAACGCCAGCGCGGTCGCACTTACGCCACAGCACGCCTCTTTGACAACTCCACCCCTTCCAGTGCATAATCGCGTCCGGTGACTGCTTCGATCCTGCAAGCCTACTTGCAGTCCGGGTTGCGCATTACTGGTCACGCACTACCCATCTCGGCCATCCCACCCTCCCCTGGAGCATCCTCATGTCCCTCCAGATCGGCATCGTCGGCCTGCCCAACGTGGGCAAATCGACCTTGTTCAACGCCCTGACCGGCGCGAACGCCGCCGTGGCCGGCTATCCGTTCACCACGATCGACCCCAACGTCGGCGTGGTGGCCGTGCCCGATGCGCGGCTAGACGCGCTTGCGGCCCTGATCCGGCCGGAGAAGGTCGTGCCCGCTACGGTGGAGTTCGTTGACATTGCCGGTTTGGTGGCCGGGGCCAGCCAAGGCGCGGGCCTGGGCAATCAGTTCCTCGGCCACATTCGCAACGTCGATGCCGTGGCTATTGTCGTGCGTGCGTTCGAGGATCCCGACGTACCACACGTCACGCCGACCCTGGATCCCCTGGCCGACATCGCCACGGTCGACACGGAGCTCCTGCTGGCCGACCTGGCCACGCTCGAGCGCCGTCGCGACAAGATCCACACCCAGGCCAAGGGCCACCCGCGCGACTACGCCGACGAGGTCGCCTTGCTCGAGCGCGCCATCGCTCACGCCGACGCCGGTCACCTGTTGCGTTCGTTGCCGGTGAACGCGATGGAGGCCGAGATGTTGCGGCCGCTCAACCTGCTCACGGCCAAGCCGCGGCTGTACGTGGTCAACGTCAGCGAGGCCAACCTGCCGGCCGGCGGCCGCGCGGCTGAGCTGGTGCTGGCGCACGCCCGCGCTGAGGGCGCGCAGGTCGTCGTGCTCTGTGCGGCCACCGAGGCTGATCTGCTGGGCTGGCCGGCCGACGAGGCCGCCGCCTATCGCCGGGAGCTAGGGCTGACAGAGCCGGGCCTCAACGCCCTGATCCACGCCGGCTTCACCCTGCTCGACCTGATTACCTTCTTCACGGCCACAGGCGGTAAGGTGCTGCACGCCTGGGAGCTGCGCCGCGGCAGTACGGTGCTAGAGGCTGCCGACATGATCCACAGCGACATGGCGCGCGGCTTCATCCGCGCCGAGGTGATCGCTGTTGGCGACCTGCTGGCGGCAGGCAGCATGGCCCACGCGCGCGAGCTCGGCTGGGTGCACCTGCAAGGCCGCGAGTACGTCGTGCACGATGGCGACGTCATCCACATTCGTTTCAACGTGTAGTACAATGCCTTTCTTTCAACTTGGTGACGTTCGTTTATTCTCGGCGCAGGCCGGCCGCGGCCCGGAGCCTATCCTGTTTGTGCACGGCAGCTTCGCCACGCACCGCTGGTGGGAGCCGACCGTGGCCTTTTTACCTGCCGACCTCTGTACCTGCTACCTGCCTGACCTGCCTGGCTGCGGCCAGAGCGACCGTCCCGACGACCCCGCCGGCTATGCCATTGCGCGGCAGGCTGAGGTCCTGGCAGCGCTGATTGAGGCCCTAGATTTGCACGGCCTGCACCTGGTGGGCCACTCCATGGGCGCAGCCATCGCCTTGACTTATGCTGCGGCCGAGGCCACGCGATTGCGCTCGCTGACGCTGGTCAGCACGCCCTCGCCCGGAGGTACGCCTACGCCGCCCGAAGCTTTTGCCCTGCTAGAACAGATGCGCAGCGACCGGCCGCTGTTGCTGCAAGCGCTGGCCAGCACCATGCCTGCCCGACCGCCGGACGCCTTCTTTCAGCAGTTGGTGGACGACGCGCTCGCGCAGGCGCCGGCCGCGTTTACGGCGACGGCGCAGGCCCTGGCCGATTGGCGTTTGCCGGAAGAGGCGCTGGCGCGGCTGCGGCTGCCCGTGCTGCTGATCTGGGGCGACCGCGATCAGATCGTGGAGCGCGAGGTGCAGCAGCGGCTGCTCCTTTCGATCCCCGGCGCCAACAACCTGGAGGTCTTCCGCGGCTGCGGTCACACCCCCATGCTCGAGCGCACCGAGGGCTTTGTGCAGGCGCTGCGCGAGTTCATCGAGCAAGACTTTGCCGGTTACGCAGCAATTCGCGAACGGGCGGAAGGGTGAGAGGGCTTGATGGCAAGAGCTTGATGAAAAGAAGGGGTAACTATTCAGGTGCCGGGCACTTGCGACCGGTTTCCAGCTTGAGCCGGCTCTGCAGACGCCCTGACCAGCGCAGCCTTAAGTGCCCGGCACCTAGGGCTGAATAGTTGCGTTTCATTAGGCGTCCCGCTGTTGTCGAGCATCAGGTGACAGTTCTATGCATGTGGTCGTTGTGTTTTTGGATGGCGTTGGCTTGGGCTCAGACGATCCGCAGGTCAACCCGTTGGCCGCGGCGCACTTGCCGGTGTTGAGCGGCCTTCTGGATGGCGCGCGGCTGACGGCGAACACAGGCCGCGTGGCTACGGGCGTGGCCAGCCTGGCGCCCACCGATGCTGGGCTTGGCGTGCCAGGTCGGCCGCAGAGCGCCACCGGCCAGACCGCGCTGCTGACCGGGCTTAACGCGCCGCAGCTGCTGGGCGGCCACTATGGCCCGCGGCCCAACGCACAGCTGCGCCGGCTATTGCAGGGTGAAACCCTCTTCACCCGCGCCCTTGCAGCCGGCCGCCGCGTCGCCTTTGCCAACGCCTATCCGGCCGCCTACTTTGCTGCCGTGGCGCGCGGCAAGCGGCTGCACGGCACCATTCCCTATGCCGTGGACGCGGCCGGGCTACCGCTGCGCACGGCGGATGACCTGGTCGCCGGCCGCGCACTGAGCGTAGATCTGACCAACGCGGCCTGGCGCAACGGGCTGGGCTATCCCGATATGCCGCTGTTGACGCCGGCCGAGGCCGGCGGCGTCCTGGCGCGCCTGGCTGCCGAGCATGATCTGGTCTTCTTCGACAACTGGGCCACCGACATGGTCGGCCATCAAGCCGATTTTGCTGCCGCCGTGCAGCTTCTGGAGCAGTGCGACGCCTTCCTAGGCGGGCTGTTAGCCGCCCTTGACCTGCGCCAGACGCTTGTGGCCATCACGAGCGACCACGGCAACATCGAGGACAGCACGCAGCGTAACCACACCACATATGCGGTGCCGACGCTGTTGATCGGCGCCGGCCACCGCGCGGCGGCCAACCGCATCGCCGACCTGACCGATGTTCTGCCGTCCCTGTTGCACGCACTGATCGACGCCTCATAGGCGCAACGATAGCTTAAGGCGGCGGGGATAGGTTGGGAGTGGATGTTTACCAGGGTGCCGCGTGGCGCCCATTGGTAGGCTTGCTCGGCCTCGGCAGTGGGCAAGTTGACGCAACCAGGATCAAGCTCATAGCGGATAACTTTCCAAATGCGCTTTCCTGTGGCACAATGGCAGCATGCCCGGGCAAGACAACCCCCTCAGCAAACGCGAACAGGAAATCCTGACACTGGTTGCGCGCGGCCTGACCAACCAGGAGATCGCCAAGGAGCTGGTGATCAGTCCGAACACGGTCAAGGTGCACCTGCGCAACACCTTCGACAAGCTCGAGGCGGCCTCGCGCACCGAGGCGATTGTCAAGGCCGCCCAGGCAGGCTGGATCCAGGTGTCGGGGCTAGACGACGAGGAGGCAGAGCAACCCGCTGTACCTGCGGTCGTCCCAATCCAGCCGCCGCTGCGGCCCTGGCAGCGGGTCTACTTCGTTGCGATGGCGCTGTTGGTTGTCCTGGCCCTGGTTGGGCCGACGCTGTTTGCCCAACTCCAGCCGATGGCCGCGGCCAGTGACTTCAGCGATGCGGGGCTGGTTAGGCTCGGTTTGCCCCCGCGGCAGGCTGGCGGTCGCTGGGAGAACCTGGCCCCTTTGCCCACGGCGCGCAGCCGGCTGGCCGTGGCGGCAGCCGGCGACCTGCTGTTCGCCATCGGTGGTGAAAGCACAGATGGCGTCACGGCAGCCGTTGAGGTCTACGACCCACAGACGAACGGGTGGCTGCCACGGGCCGCCAAGCCGACGGCGGTGGCCAACGTGCAGGCGGCGACTGTCGATGGACGCATCTTTGTGCCCGGCGGGACGCTGGCCGGCGAAGCGGTGAGCGCCGTCCTGGAGATCTACGATCCGGCCGCCGATACCTGGACAACCGGCGCCAGCCTGCCGCAGCCGCTGGCTGCCTATGCCCTTGCTGCATACGCCGGCCGGCTCTACCTAATCGGTGGTTGGAACGGCGCCGCCTACGTCGATCAGCTCCTAATCTATGACGTCGCTGCGGACGCCTGGCGCGTTGGCCGGGGTCCGGGTCGAGCTCTGGGCTTCGCCGGCGCAGCGACAGTGGGCGATCGCATTGTGGTCGCTGGCGGCTTCGACGGCAACGCCGAGCTGGCTGCCTGCTGGGTGTTCGACCCGACCGCGGAGCAATGGAGCAGCTGTGCATCGCTGATCACACCGCGCGGCGGCTTGGGCTTGGCCGTTGATGGCGCGTCGGTTTACGCTATTGGCGGCGGATGGACTGAGCCAATGCGGTTCAACGAGCGATACGATAGCCTAACCGACACCTGGTCCTCCATCCCTACGCCGATCCAAGGCCAGTGGCGTAACCTCGGCGTGGCCAGCCTGGGATCGGAAGTATACGCTGTGGGCGGCTGGGGCGGCGACTATCTGGATGTGCACGAAGCTTTCCAGGGTCCCTTCCGTTCCTTCCTGCCCCTTGGCTCGCGCGGCCAATAGAGCAATGCGCTTTCTTGCTTTCCCTGTTGCGTGAGCCGTTCTATTTACTGACGACCTAACTGCTGAAGCCGGCAAATCAGGCACTGCCGGCAGTATCGCACCCATCAAGAAGGAGACGTTCCCCATGTCCGATCTCAAGACTCAGTTTGAAACTGCTGCGCAAGAGGTGCAGAACCTGGCCAAGCGGCCGGACGATCAATCCCTGTTGAAGCTCTATGCCCTTTACAAGCAGGCCACGGTGGGCGACGTGCAGGGCAGCCGGCCCGGCTTCATGGACATGGCCGGTCGTTTCAAGTACGACGCCTGGGCCAAGCTGAAGGGCACCTCGAGCGAACAGGCTATGCAGCAGTACATCGACCTCGTCGGTCAGCTCAAGGCTAAGTTTGGCTAGTCCCATCCGCCAAAGACGGGCGTCCGGCCAGGACTCCTGCGGCGGGACGCCCCGACCTCGCACCAAAGCGTCATGCGCGTCTTTCTCGCCGGCATTATGCAGGGATCCAACAGCCACGACGGCATTCACGCGCAGGATTACCGCGCCTACTTGGCCGACCTGCTGCGTGCGCACGTGCCGGGCGTGGAGGTTTTCGACCCCTGGGCCGTCTACCCCGATAGCCCCAGCTACCCGGACGAGCGGGTACGCACGGTGCTGGTGGCCAACATCCAGGAGGCTGCGGCCAGCGACCTGGTGATCGCCTACCTGCCGCAGGCCAGCATGGGCACGGCGCTGGAGATGTGGGAGGCCTGGCGCGCAGGCGTGCCGGTGATCGCCATCTCGCCCCTGGCGGCCAACTGGGTGGTGCGCACCTGCGCCGCGCAGCGCTTCGCCACGCTGCAGGAGTTCGCCGAAGCCGTGCAGGCCGGCGCAGTAACAGGATTGACAGCCCTGCCAAGTTAGGCTAGAATTCAAGCGTGCACCTGCCCCCGTAGCTCAGCGGACAGAGCAGCAGACTTTAACAAAGGAGTGCCTGCGCCGAAATGCGCAGCGTAGAATTCCGCTATATGCTGGGACACCCTGAAGCCATCGCCGCCACAGCGCAGTCTGAGAGGACAATCGCGACGGCCTGAGAAGCGCGATGGATTGGGCTATCAGCAGGGAACCTCACTCGAGAGTGGAATACTCATCGAACAGCCTCACATGCTTAAGCTGACTGTTCTTTGCGGGCTCGATGCGTAAGGAGAAGTTCTTGTTGGCGACGAGCTCACTTACCGGAACATAGGCTACTCGGTCAAGCTCCGGGCAGTAGATTGCGAAGTAGTCGAGCGAATTCAGGTCGTAGTCGATGATTCTGGTGATGCTGGAGTTCTTCCATGTGCTTGTCAGTTTGATATCGACAGCGCCTCTGCTCGACGCCGAGCGGTACTTCACCTGAACGCGCAAGAGCGAGTTGTCAGGGCGAATGGCGATGAGGTCAAAGGGTAAGTTCTCGCCTAACGGCAGAGCGACCTTGTGACCTTGCTTGGTCAGGTCAGCGATGACACAGGCTTCGGCAATTGCCCCTTTGTCTTTGGTATGCATGTGACCTCCCTATTCGATTCAGGTTTTGTGAGTTAGGACCCCTCAGAGACTAAAAGCGGGACGCCTTAATGGGTGAAGCCAAAGGCGATGATATAGTCCAGACTCCAACGGCAACAGCGCCGGCCGGGGAAACCCGGTGGGGTAGGCTAATCTGACGGTCGCAGGTTCGATTCCTGCCGGGGGTGCACGAAAAAGAAACCGGAAACCAACGTGGTTTCCGGTTTCTTCGTCTATGTCCGCAGCACAAAGTAGTAGAACAGCACCGCGCCGATGATGGTGGCCAGGGCCAGCACCACCTTGAACATAGGGTGTTGCGTCTTATGGCGGAAGACAAACATGCCCAGCCAGCCGCCGATGAAGCCGCCGAGGAGCGCCACGCCGTGTAGTACGATCTCCGGCACGCGCCAGCCGCCCAGTTTAGCCTGAGCCTTGTCGATGCCGTAGAGCGCGAACAGCGCCACCGACCAGCCGATCAGCCAGGCGACGTACCAATTGATCTTGCCCCAGAGCATCAATGCGACGAATAGGCCGATGCCCAGGATGACAGCGCCGATGGCATAGCCGCGGTTGCGGGGATCAGTACGTCTGGCCATGAGGTCTCCTTCCTTCTTTCCTTCTTTCCCTCGTTCCTTTGTCTACCTGCCTACCTGCCTACCCTCTTCCTTCGCCGCCCACACCATCTGCGCCAGCCGCCGGCCGGTGGGCGTGGCCGCCAGGCCGCCCTGCGCCGTCTCCTTGAAGCGCTCGTCCATGCGCCGGCCGATCTGGGCCATGGCGTCGATCACCTCGTCGGGAGGGATGACGCTTTCCACGCCGGCCAGCGCCAGGTCCACGGCGATGAAGCATTGGGCTGCGCCGGCCGCGTTGCGCTTGACGCAGGGCACCTCCACCAGCCCGGCCACCGGGTCGCACACCAGGCCCAGCATGTTCTTCATGGTGATGGCCACGGCCTGGGCCGACTGGCGCGGCGAGCCGCCCAGCAGCTCCACGGCCGCGCCGGCCGCCATGCTGGCCGCGCTGCCGGTCTCGGCTTGGCAGCCGCCGGCCGCGCCGGAGACGTGAGCGCGGCGCACGATCACTGCGCCGATGCCGCTGGCCGTGAAGAGCGCGTCCACCAGTTGTGCGTCCGTGAAGCCGCGCGCCTCTTGCAAGGTCAGCAACACGGCGGGCAGGATGCCGGCCGAGCCGGCCGTGGGCGTGGCCACGATGCAGCCCATGCCCGCGTTGACCTCGTTGACCGCCATGGCCCGCGCCACGGCCCGGCTGAGGATCGGCCCGGTCAGCGGCTCATGGCCGTTCCCCAGCCAGTTCCAGAACTTGTAGGCGCTGCCGCCGCTGATGCCGCTGATCGACATAACGGGCTCGGCGATGCCCAGGCTGGCCGCACGGCGCATGATCTCCAGCCGCTTGGCCATGCGGCTCAGCAGGTACTCGCGCGGCTTGCCGCTGTTGGCCATCTCGGCCTGGATGACGATCTCGGACAACGGCTGGCCAGTACTGTCGGCCAGCTCTACCATTTGAGCGATGGAGTCGAACATAGTGCGTGTCTTGGGAGTTGAGTGCACGACCACGCAAAGCGGTTGGTCGTGCCTATTTTGGATGATGGATTGAGGGTAGACGTAGAGTCGTCCATCTTGTCAGGGACTGGTTTGTTATTATACGGAAAGCCGCTGTCACTCCAACTCTGCGGGCAAGACAGATTGACATGTTGGGCTGCGGGCGCGACAATACGTGCACGCTCATCTCGGCAGTGATGTCACATGATTGGATAGACAACGCCTTTGATTTCGCAAGACCTTGACCGCAGTGATTACCGCGCGCCCGCGCTGAGAAGTGCTCTGACAGATCGACTGGCGCGGTGCGAATGCTGCCCGCGCCGCTGTCGGGTGAATCGGCTTGCTGGCCAGGTGGGTTTCTGCCAGGTCGGCGCTGCAATTCCGGTTGCGCATGTCGGTCTGCACTTCGGGGAAGAACCGCCTATCTCAGGTACGAGAGGCTCAGGCGCCATTTTCTTCGCCGGATGTAACCTGCGTTGCGTATTCTGCCAGAACCACCAGATCAGTCAGGGATGGCGGCAACGCCACCCCCGAACTCTGACGACAGATATGAGCTGGCATCTGAAATGTTGCGTCTGCAGGACGCAGGCGCTCACAATATCAATTTTGTTTCGCCATCCCACATGGTGTTCCAGATGGCCGATGCCATTGTGGCGGCACGGGGGAAGGGACTGATTGTTCCTGTGGTGTATAACTCCAGCGGCTATGACGCGGTGGATGCGCTGCGGCAAATCCGCGGTTTGGTGGATATCTACCTGCCAGACATCAAATACCTGGAGAATAGTCTGGGCAAACGGTTCACGGCGGTGGCCGATTATGCCGATGTCGTGCCTGCGGTTCTCGCTGAGATGCTGGATCAGGTCGGCCAGCTGCAGCTCGATGAGGACGGCATCGCCGTGCGGGGGCTGTTGGTGCGCCATTTGGTATTGCCGTCCTACTTGAGTAACAGCCAGCGCTGTCTGGACTTCCTGGCCATTCTGTCCGTAGATACCTGTGTTAGCATCATGTCGCAGTATTCTCCCCAGCATAGAGCACGGGAGTATCCGGGACTAGACCGGAGCTTGACACAGGACGAATATGACCAGATTACGGACTACGCCCTGGATCTTGGCCTGGAGAACGCTTTTGTTCAAGAACTTGTAAGCCAGGAGCACTACCTGCCAGATTGCGCTCAAATCAGCCCGTTCAACGTCGCTGCATCGATCTCGCGCGGGCAGGCCAGTTGAACGCAATTGCCGCCCAGCTGCCGTGTGTTTTGGGACGGGGGAATCGCCTGTGGTACAATCGCTGCTAGACCATTGTCTGATCTGCAACCAGCGAGTAACTCATGCCGCGCTTTTCTTTTCCCGCTATTCTCGCACGGCTCCGCCCTCCGCAGCCCTCGCCGTATCCCGGCATGGGCGCGGTGATGTACCCTGGAGGCGTTTCCTTTCGCGTGTGGGCGCCCAACGCCGATGCGGTTTACGTGGCCGGCGACTTCGACGGCTGGAATTTCGCCAAACACCCTCTGGCAACCGAGAGCAATGGCTATTGGTCGCTGGCCGTTCCTCGCGCCAAGGCTGGCCAGCGCTATAAGTTCCGCATCCGCAACGGCGAGCAGGAGCTTTTTCGCGTCGATCCCTACGCGCGCGAGGTGACCAACTCTGCGGGCGATTCGGTGATCTTCGACCCGACCTTCGACTGGGACGATGACAGCTTTCGCACGCCGCCATGGAACGAGATGACCATCTACGAGATGCATGTGGGCACCTTTCACCGCAGAGAACCCAGCCGTCCCGGCACGTTCGACATGGCCAGCGAAAAGCTGAATTATCTGGCTAATCTGGGCATCAACACGGTGCTGGTGATGCCGCCCACCGAGTTCGCCGGCGACCGCTCCTGGGGTTACAACCCCGCGCATCCCTTTGCTATCGAGAGCACCTATGGCGGGCCCGCGGCGTTCCAGCGCTTCGTCAGGGCTGCGCACCAGCGCGGCATTGCCGTGCTGGTGGATGTAGTGTACAACCACTTCGGCCCCAGCGACCTGTCCTTGTGGCAGTTCGATGGTTGGAGCGAGAACGGCATGGGCGGCATCTACTTCTACCAGGACTGGCGCGCCGCCACCCCCTGGGGCGACACGCGGCCCGACTACGGCCGGCCAGAGGTGCGCCAATACATCCGCGATAACGCGCTGATGTGGCTGGAGGACTATCGCTGCGACGGCCTGCGCTTCGACGCCACGGCTTACATCCGCAATGCGCTGGGTGGCGACAACCCTGACGATGACATCGCCGAGGGCTGGGCTTTACTGCGCTGGATCAACGAGGAGATCGAGGCGCGGCAGCCGTGGAAGATCACCATTGCTGAAGACCTGCGCGGCAACGCCATCGTCACCACAGGCACCGGCAAGGGCGGGCTGGGCTTCGATGCGCAGTGGGATGCGATCTTCGTCCACCCCGTGCGCGCCGCCATCATCGGCCAGGAAGATGAACAGCGCGATGTCGGCGCAGTGGCTAGCGCTCTTGGCTTTCGCTATG
Source organism: Anaerolineales bacterium (assembly GCA_034432445.1). Classification (GTDB taxonomy): domain Bacteria; phylum Chloroflexota; class Anaerolineae; order JAAEKA01; family JAAEKA01; genus JANWYQ01. The sequence goes on along the minus strand of DAOUBX010000042.1, from coordinate 3,704 downwards.
GAGAGAGTGCCTTCGACCGCGTGATCTACACCGAGAGCCACGATGAGGTGGCCAACGGCAAGAGCCGCGTGCCAACGGAGATCTGGCCGGACAATCCGGCGTCGTGGTGGGCCAAGAAGCGTAGCACGCTGGGAGCGGCGATGGTCTTTACTTGTCCCGGCATCCCAATGATCTTTCAGGGGGAGGAGTTCTTGGAGGATGGCTGGTTCGACGATGCGCAGCCGCTAGATTGGGGCAAATTGGAGCGCTTCAGCGGCATCTATCTGCTCTATGAAACGCTTTTCAAGCTGCGGCGCAATTGGCAGAACAACACCGCTGGCCTGCGCGGGCACCATGTCAACGTCTACCACGTCGACCGGGAGCGCAAAGTGCTGGCTTTCACCCGCTGGGAAAACGGCGGCCCCGGCGACAGCGTCGTGGTCGTGCTCAACTTCACGGCCGATCCGCTGGCCGACTATTGGATCGGTCTACCGACTGGCGGGACTTGGAGAGTGCGCTTCAACAGCGACTGGAATGGCTTCGATCCCGACTTTGCCAACACGTTTACAGCCGATGTAGAAGCGGTGGACGAAGAACAGGACGGATTGCCGGCCCGCGGTTGCATCAACGCCTTAGGGCCATATACAGCGCTCATGCTTTCGCAGGATGTATGACGCAACCACTTGGCCTGCGTAGTCACACCAGGAATAATAGCTTCCCTATGAGGTTCATCCGATCTAAATCACGAGGAGGTGAGAACAGTGAATCGTCACGACATTAGCCTATTGCAGGCTATCCGGGGTTATCCCGCCCTTTCCATCCTATTGCCCACGCACCGCACATCTCCCGACAACCGCCAGGATCCGATCCGGGTCAAGAATCTGGCCACTGAGGCCGCCGATCGGCTGCTCAAGGAGTTCTCCTAGCGCGAGGCTCAGCCGCTGCTGGACAACCTGGACGCCATCGTGCGCGACATCGACTATCGCTATGCGCTCGACGGGCTGGCGATCTTCGTCAACCATGACTTCGCGCGCAAGTTCTATCTGCCCTTCCCGGTCAAGGAGCGGGTGATCATCGACGAGAGCTTCGCCACACGCGATCTGGTGCTGACCATGAACCGCTCGTCGCGCTACTGGGTGCTGGCGCTGAGCGAGAAGCCGACGCGGCTCTTCGAGGGCGCGCGCGACACCTTGGCCGAGATCACCGATTACGGCTTCCCCATGGTGCACACCGGGCCTGGTCGACGGCAACCCCCTAGCCAACCTCGACCTGATCGCCGCCCCCCACCGCAACTTCGTGGTCATTATGAAGGATGGGCGAGTAGTCAAGAACATGCTCTGAAAACCAGAGTTGCCAACTTTGCAGAAAAGTTGGCAACTCTGGTGGGGGGACGCCGGAGACCAGCCATCCAGCAATGTACCGATCGACGGCATGCGGCATAATCAATCGTCGTCTTCGTCGCGGCTATCGGCTTGATGAACTCGGATGCGACCGATCTCCACGATCCAGAGGTCTCCGTCAATAGGCATACGATCGAGCGCAGCCAGAAACTGCCGGACCAAACTCTCCAACAGCGGAAGACTCGGATTGCGGGGTGCCCGGATCACAACAATGCCTGTTGTGCGGGCAGCTCGAAAGCGCATGACATCGGCAAAATCCAGGTCAAGCGTCACCAGACACCGTTGCTCACGAACGCATACTTCGAAGAGCGTACTGTCGCTCGCGCCCTGCAACGTTTCCTGGCGGACTGTCTGTACATCGTGACCGGAGATTTCGAAGATGTGTTGAGGCGCGTTCCGAAATTCTCATCAAGTTTGATTTTCATGCCGGTGCCGCCACCGGAATGTCTACATAACGCTGGCGCGCCATTTCAGCGCCGTAAGCAATGGTTGCCCGGATGTCATCGGTCGTAAGCTGAGGATACTCAGCCCGAAGCTCATCGACCGTCATGCCGCTAGTTAGAAGGTCAAGAATCAGCGACACCCAGATGCGCGTACCCTTGATGCACGGCTTGCCAAAGCAGACGTTGGGGTCGATCGAGATGCGGTTCAGAAGAGGGTTCATACTTCGCTCCTGTTAGAACGTCCATTCGCTTGCCTTGATTGTAGCATCTCTTGGCAGAAGTCAACTGGCCGTTAGCGAAAGTCCCTCAGTCTCGCGAATGCCGCTACCGGTGATTTACCCGCCGCCGTTGCTAGCCCCCAAGCGGCGCGCAACAGTTGCCAACTTTTTCGCAAAGTTGGCAACTGTCGTGCCGACTACCCACACCCGCCGCCGCTCTTGTCGCGCTTGATCTGCAGCTTGACCTTGGGGGCGAACTCTAGATGCCACTCGTGGGGGTCGGGATCGGCCGCGGCGAAGCGGTCGCCCAGCGCGGCCGGGAAGGTCCAGCACAGCGTGTCGTCGCCGCGGGGGTTTGACACCTGGACCATGCTGCCGTCGTCCCGGCCGAAGGTGGCGATCCACTGGTTGATGCCGCCCTCCAGGATGTAGACGTTGGGAACGCTCTCGGCCACCAGGATGCGCCAGGCCTCGGTGGCCGCAACTTCATCGTTGCTGGCCAGCACGAAGACGGTGTTCAGCGCTTGCTGCGCGTGCAGGTCGGGGACGATGCTGGGGATTTCGGCCAGCGGCACGTTCTTGGCGCCGGCAATGTGGAACTGGTTGTACTCTGCCTCCGGCCGCACGTCGATCAGCACCACCTTGAGGGTGTCGTTGGCGATGGTTTCCAGCAGCTCGCCGGGGTGGATCTGCACCTCGCGGTTGGCCAGCGCCGCCTCCTTGGCCTCGGCGATACGGGCGTACTTCTGCTCGGTGGTGGGCATGCCGACCAGGATGACGCCGATGGCTGCGGCCGCCAGTCCAACAGCCACGTAGGGCCGCCAGCGCGGCTCCCGGCTCAGGTCGCGGCCGCCGAAGCGCTTTTCCAGTTGCTCCGCGCCCCAGAACATAAACAGCGCCATCAGCACAATGGCCGCCACCACCACGCCGTAGGGCAGCCCCAGCCACTCGGGGATCGTCACCCGGCCCATGTAGCCGGCGTGGTTCCACCAGTCCCAGAAGTGCTCCACCGTCTCGCCGAAGACAAAGATGCCGAACAGCGCGCCTAGCACGAAGAAGAGGCCGTCCAGCTTGGCCGTTGCCATGGCTACCAACGAGGTGCCGGGGCAGAAGCCGCCGATGATAAAGCCCACGCCCATGATCAGGCCGCCGACGATGCCGGAGGCCAGGTAGGTGGGGTTGACCCAGAGCTGGTTGAAGTCGAGTATCCCCAGCCCCACGGTGAGGAAGATCAACACCATGGCGGTCACGATGGCGCCGAACATCACCTTGAGCACGGTCAACTCGCGGAAGTAGAACTGCGCGGCCAGTTTCCTGGAGTTGCCGAAGCCGGCGTTCTCCAGCACAAAGCCGAAGAAGAAGCCGATGGTGCCGAAGACCAGGTACATCCACGGCTTGCCGAGCAGTGTTTCCAGTTGCAACGGAAAGAGCATGAGAACCTCCTCACCGGAGTGGTGAATTGGCCGCGGATTGCGCGGATGACACGGATCAATCTTCTGAAAAATCGTAACTACTCAGGTGCCGGGCACTTGCAGCCTACGTGTAGACCAAATTCAGTAGTTCACGATTTGGCTCGTGGTGTGCACTCTAGCACGCTGTTGAACATTGACAGATTGACCCGACAATGAAGCTGGGCGTGCGAGTCGTGCGTTGGCGGCAACCAC
>DAOUBX010000041.1:0-29647 GCA_034432445.1 Anaerolineales bacterium | reverse complement strand
GGTTTGGTCGGTAAACCTATAATCCCACAAAGCGAGGCTATCTGCAAACCTCTCCGTCTAGCGCTTGCTCATTGAATTCTGCAACACTCTCATGGCGAGAATGAAACGGTTCTCGGTTGCTTTGTTAGGATGGGGTTGCATAGTTTATCCGCAGCGTGTGCGCAGCGCGGTTTCGACCTTCTTGGCAATCACGTCGCGCATGAAGGCATAGATGGCGTCCACGTCGTCCTGCTGGGCCAGGCGCAGCGTCTGCCGCACCTCGTCCTCGTCCAGGACGATCAGGGTTTTTTCGATCTGCTCTTTAGCCATAGTCCGTGACCCGTGATCGGTGATCGGTGATCGGTGGCCGATAACCGTTTACCGTTTACCGTTTACCGTTCACCGATTACCGTTCACCGATCACCGATCACCGTTCACCGAAATCAAAGGATGCTCAACAGCGCCTCAGCGGCGTAGTCGATCTCGGCGGCGGTGTTGAAGAAGCCAGGGCTGAAGCGCAGCGCGCCGGCCTCGACCGTGCCGGCCGTGCGATGGGCCTGCGGCGCGCAGTGCAGCCCGGCGCGCGTGGCCACGTCGAAGACCTGATCCAGCACCGCGGCCAGTTGGTCGGGCACGTAGCCCTCGACCGTCACTGCCACCACAGCGGTGCGCTGCGCCAGATCGGCCGGCCCCAGCACCCGCAGCCCCGGCGCGCCGCGCAGTCGCTCGATCAGCCGGCCGGCCAGCGCCAGCTCATGGCTGCGAATGGCCTCGACGCCCTGCGCCAGCACGAACTGCACGCCGGCCAGCAGGCCGGCCAGGCCGGCCGCGTTCTGGGTGCCGGCCTCCAGGCGGATGGGCAGGCTGTCGGGCATGGTCTCGGGCAGCGACTCGACGCCCGACCCGCCCTCGACCCACGTCTCCAGGCGGATGTCCGGCCGCAGCGCCAGCCCGCCGGTGCCGTGCGGGCCGTAGAGCCCCTTGTGGCCCGCGAAGGCCAGCAAGTCGATGCCCATGGCCGCCATGTCAATGGGGTAGGCGCCGGCCGTCTGCGCAGCGTCCACCAGCAGCAGCATGCCATGCCGCTGCGCGATCTCGCCGAGCGCGGCGATAGGCAGGATCGTCCCGAGGACGTTAGAGGCGTGCAGCAGGGCGATCAGCCGGGTGTTGGGGCGCAGAGCGGCCTCGACGCCGGCCGGATCCAGCGCGCCGTCGACGGCGCAGGGCACGGCCGTCACCTGGACGCCGCGGCGCTCCAGGGCCTTCAGCGGCCGCCACAGGGCGTTGTGCTCGATGGACGAGGTGACGACGTGATCGCCCGGCCGCAACAGCCCCTTGAGCGCCATGTTAATGGCCTGGGTGGCGTTGAGCGTGAAGGCGACGCCGGCCGGGTCAGGGGCATTGACAAGCTGGGCCACGGCCTGGCGGGCGGCGCTAGCGATGGCGTCAGCCTCCTCCTCGCGGCGATGGCCGCCCCGGCCGGGCGTCGCGCCGACCGCGCGCATGAAACGATCCACGGCCTGGTAGACCGTCTCCGGCTTGGGCCAGCTCGTGGCCGCGTTATCCAGGTAAACGTCCATCGCTCCGCTCCATGAGTTCGACGACGATACCGCGCTGGCGGGCGGCCTGCTGGACGCGCGGGGCCACGACGCGGCGAAAGAGATCGGCCGCCTCCTGGGCGTCGTGGTCCAGCATGGCCTGCTTCAGCTCGACGATCTCCTGCGCCTCCAGCGTCAGCCAGATGGCGCGCGGGCGGCGGGTATCAAGTACGGACATGACGTCTTTCGCTGTCGTTGGTTAGCTGGTGGCTCGTAGTGGCGGCTTATGAACCTTAAGAAACAAACCCGCTAAACCGTCATTCCCACCTTCGTGGGAATGACGGCCATTGCCGGATTATTTCTTTGACTTTCAATTGCCGCTTCAGATGCTCAGAACTCAGAAACGACTGAAATCGTCACTACTAACCACGAGATGACTGACATCGGTCTGTGCTGCTGTGCTAATGTAGCTTCTCGACGTGGTCTTGCAACGCGCCGGCCAGGTACGCCTGTACGGCCGCGTCGATGCTGGCCACGTCGGTCACGATTGGGCGGATGCCGGCCTGACGCATGCTCTCGTAGGCGCCAGCGCCCATCCCGCGCGCCAGCAGCACGTCGCAGTCGGCGATGGCAGCTGCCATGCGGGCATGACGGCTCTGAGCCGTGGCGTCGAAGCCGTGGCCGCGCGGGTCGGCCTCATGGCTGTGCGCCTCGTGCTCGCCGGCAAACTGGGCGTGGCCCATCTTGTCGCGCTGCTCGCGCGCGACGATCTGGTCGTTCTCGACGGTCAGGACAACGTAGAAAGGTGCGCGGCCAAAGTGTTGGCTGATGGTCGCGCCGTCTTCAGAGACTGCGGCAATTTTCATGGGAATATCCTCTCCTTGCATTGACCAGCCTTGACCCAAACTTGACTCATCGTGTTCTCCTGAACGCTTGGTACAGCGCACAATCCAACACAGTCAGCGATGACCGCCAGGCTAGACTTTGGCCTCGCTGACCCATACCAGGTCGTTGTCGCGCACCAGAGCGCGCACTTTGGGCATGAAACTTGCGATGTCCTCCTGCTCAGTAGAGGTGACTTCAAAGGACATGAACGAGGGCGTGTTCTGCATGGCGCCCTGCAAGGTGGGCACGTGCAGACGCAGGTTGACGATATCGTACGGTTGATCGACGATCAGTTGCTCCAGTTTGACCAGGAAGCGCTTCTCGCCGAACTCACCGGCGACCTCCACGCGCACGCGGGTGGTCAACTGGGCCACGGCGTCCTCGGCGGCCGCGCGTGCTTTGAGCGCCTCGGCCTTGGTCATCTTCTCCTTGGCCTCCTGGCGCACGACCTTGAAGATCTTGTGCTCGCGCTCGATCTTCCAGATCAGGTCACGCGTCGGGAAGGTGATGGCCTCCACTGGGCATACGGTGGCGCACGTGCTGCAACCGACCATGCAGTTGTCGGGGTTGATGACAACAGCCTTGTTGTCCTGCATGTCGTAGACATTGCGCCCACAGGTGACGTAGCACAGGGTACAACCGATGTAGGTTTCTGGATCGACGGTAGGATGCCAAGGGGTGTCCTGGCGCGCAATGCCATGCCACATTGGTTGAATTTCAGCCACTTTGGCCTCCATACTTTCTTGAACCCTGATGCGTTACGCCAGTCCCATCATGACAAAGCGGATGCCAATCAGGACCAACAAGGGCGAAATGGTCCAGGTGACGATTTGATTGAGCTTGGGCGACCAGACGCGGCTGACGCCCAGCGCTGTCAGAGTGATGATAATGAAGGCGTAGATCGCCAGGGCCAGGTCGGCAGCCGCCAGCGGCCGGCCCGTGGCCACCTGTGCGCCGATGGCGCTCCAGGCGGCAGCGGTCACGCCCACCGACGCCAGCGCGTAGGCGCGCTGCGGATGATGGCCCATGGCCCAGTTGTAGATCGGTACGCTGAACGGCTTGCCGCCCGCCGAGATCAGCCCGGTTAACCCGCCGAAGAGAAAGGCAACGGGCGCCTGCCAGGCGGGGTGCGCCTTGTCGGTGCGCTCAGGCAGCGGCTTGATCAGCGCCAGGCGCAGGCCTGTCAGAATGGCGTAGATTCCCAGCACAAGGAGCAGGACTGGCGCAGCGGTCTGCAAGCCCAGCAGCCGCCCCACCATCCCGCCGAGCATGGCGGGCAGGATGAGCAGCGGCCAATCGGCGCGCACCGCGTGCCACACCTGACTCTGGCGCAGCGCCAACATCAGCGCGGACAGCGCCACCACCACCAGGTTGATAGTGATGGACTGCTGAATGGGCAACCTGACCAGGCTGGTGAGCAGGATGACCAGAAAGACGCGGTCGACCCACGACTTGATGGACGCCGTGACGAAGCCGACGATCAGGCTCGCCGCGAGAACTTTGATGAGAAGAACGAGCGTTGGATTCATGCCACAAATAATTTCCTAATTGGAAAGAGCGTGTTTAGCGCTCGATCAACACTGATTTTTCGTAGCCGGAGCAAGGGATGCACACAGGCTGCCCGTCCTTCATGCGCAGGTAGCGGTCAAAAACGTACTCGCCGCAGACGCTGCACTTGGTCTTGGCGAACGAGCCCTTAACCGGCTGGTAGGCGAAATCGGGTTTCGCCTCGACCTTGAACATCGCGTCGTCGGGCTGGTCGTACACCCACTGGATCACCTCGCGCCGCACCTCCAGAGGAATGTGCGACGGCTCGATGCCCTTCTTGCGATAGACGAAGAACTCGAATTTGCCCATGGCGTCGATGAAGGCCGGCAGCAGCGAGTAGCGCACTGCGCCCTTTTGCGGATGATAGAATGTAACGGCAAGTTTGCCATAGAAGGTTTTGGCCATGAGGACTTTGCCATAAGTTGCGCCTGTGGCAACCTGAACGCCGTCCATCATGCATGTCTGCGGGTGGCCCTCGCCCAACTCGGGGAAGACGAACAGCCCGTGATCGGCTTCTCTTTCGGCGCCCAGATCGGCCAGGGCCAACTTGCCCATGCGATAGCCGATGGGCATGAACGGGCACTCGTGCCCGTGGAACTCGAACGCCCACTCAGGGGGAATATGCGGGGTAGTCATCATTTGCTCCTTATATCTGTTTACTTGAACAGATCGAAGATCATCTTGGCCGCGATCACCCACAGCAGCACGCCGATGATGCGCTTGAGCTGGGCGCTGGTGAGCTTGTAGCGCATCAACTGCGAACCGGCGATGGAGCCGGCCGCGGCCATCACGGCGGTCACGCCCAGGAAGAGCGGATCCAGGCTGCTGGTGGAAGCGTGGCCCAAAAAGCCAGAGAGAGAGGCGAAGATGACGACCAGCGCCGTGGTGCCGGCGGCCATCTTGGCGTCCAGGCCCAGCCAGTTGAGCACGGGTAGGATAAAGTTGCCGCCGCCCACGCCCAGCAGCCCGCCCAGAAAGCCGGCCACGCTGCCCACGCCCACGCCCGCGCCAATCTCCACCGACCGGCTCAGCGGCTGGCTGCGCGGCTTGGGCTTGTAGAACAGCATCATGGCGCCGGCGAAGACCAGGAAGGCTGCGAACATGACCAGCAGCACCTCCTTGTTGACCTGCGAGGTCATGCGGGCGCCCAGCGGCGCCAGCAACACAGCCATGATCAGCACCGGCAGCCCGATCTTGAAGTTGACCAGCCCGCCGCGCCAGTAGTTGATCGTGGCGAAGAGCAGGCTGACCACGTTGAGCAGCAGGGCCGTCGCCGTCGCCTCAGGCAGCGGCACGCCCATGTAGTAGAACAGCGGCACGAACAGGAAAGCCGCGCCCAGTCCGGCCATGGACATCAGGCCAGAGAAGGTGAACACGAGCGCCGCGCTCAGAATGAGAAAGGTCACATCGACAGGCATAGGGTCACCCTGTTCTAGGCAGATGCTGCCCGGCTCAGATAATGGCGTTGAACAGATAGCCGACGATCAGGATGCCGCTTGCCACGACGCCGACGAAGAGTGCGATCAGGCGCGGTTTGAGCACACGACGCAGGATGATCATCTCCGGCAGGCTGAGGGCCACAACGCTCATCATGAAGGCCAGCACAGTGCCCAAGGCCGCGCCTTTTTCGGTCAGGACCGCGACAACCGGGATCATCCCGGCCGCATTGGAGTACATCGGTACGCCCAGCAGAACGGCAGCCGGGACGCTCCACCAGGCTTGTTTGCCCATAATGCTGGCCAGGGCATTCTCCGGCACAAAGCCGTGGATGGCGGCGCCGAGCGCAATGCCGACCACCACGTAGGGCCAGACCTTGGCGACAATCTGACGGGTGTTCTGCCAGGCCTGGCTGAAGCGCTCCTCCCAAGTGGGTTTGTACTCCTCCAGACCAGACTCGCCCATCTGGATCTGCCAGACGAAGTCCTCCACGCCCTTCTCCACGTTGGGGATACGGCCAATCACGTAACCGGCCACGATGGCAATTATCAGCCCTGTGACCATGTACAGCGCAGCGATCTGCCAGCCAAAGAGGCCGAACAGCATCACCAGCGCTATTTCGTTGACCATGGGGGTCGCGATCAGGAAGGAGAAGGTGACGCCCAGGGGAATGCCGCTTTCCACAAATCCGATGAACAAGGGCACAGCCGAGCAGGAGCAGAACGGCGTCACTACGCCCAGTCCCGCAGCCAGCACGTTGCCGAGGCCCTCGCGGCGGCCGCCCAGCGCCTGGCGTGTGCGTTCAGGGCTGAAGAACGAGCGCCCAATCGTCACCACGAAGATCATGCCGCTGAGCAGCAATAGGATCTTGGGGACGTCGTAGAGGAAGAAGGCCACGGCCTCGCCCAGGTGTGAGCCAGGCGCCAGGCCGAGCAGGTTGAAAGCCAGCCAGTTGGCCAGGTTCTCGATGTTGAGCCAAGCCACCAGCCAAGCGGCGGCGGCCGCACCCACGATGGCCCAAGGCTGCCATGCTGGGCGCCTGCCAACCTCTGGTGCATCCGCACTGATCACATCGGCATCGACTGTTGTGAAACCACTGGTCATGTTACAGGTCTCCTTGCTGGAAAGATACCATTTGCACCGGGCGCTTGGCTATCCGGGTTGGCTCCCGAAGCTGTCGTCGCTCAGCCACAAAACATACTTACATGCATATTTTTGCATATGACGCTCAGTCTACTCCCCTTCTAGCGAGATGTCAAATTCACAACTCCCCCGAACAAATCGCCGAAGGCGTCTGGCAACGGATGCGCCCCGATCCGCTGTGAGTTGCTTGGGACTGGTCACAACGCCGGCGGCAACAAGCCGACAGCGTACAAAATGGCCTCAACTTGCCAGCTTGCCAAACGATAGCACACTCGCTGCCCCTTTTGGTCGCCGGTCACCAGACCAGCCTGACGCAGGACGGCCAGTTGCTGCGAGACGTAGGGCTGCGGCCGGCCGCACAGGCTGACCAGGGTGTTGACGTCACAGATCTGCCCGCCAGCCAGCGCCACCAACAGGCGCAGCCGGCAGGGATGGGACAGCGTGTGAAAAATGGTGGCTGCCCGATGCAATGCGCCTTCATCGATCTGCACGGTGCGTGGTTCCGTGGCTGTACTTGCAGTTTTCGGCATGTTGGGAGTCCTCCTCGTTGGTTCAGGCGAAGACAGACAGCAAGCCGGACTATTCATCGTCTTCAGTCACCTCCATAGCCTGCAGGGTTGGATCGATGCTCAACAACAGCAGCAGCGTGATGAGCACAGCCGAGGTCAGGCACCAGATGCAGACCGCCCGGATCACGAAGGGCTCCAGGTAGGTCAGGTAAAGCGAAAAGAGCACGCCGAACAGCGTGAAGCCGAACAAGGCGATGGACGCCAGCCGGGCCAGCGCCGCGCGGCCGCGCCGGCTGACCAGCCAAGCCACCAGGATAGCCACGTAGCCCAAGGCGCCCACCACACCTACCGGCAGCACGCCGAAAAGGCGGGAGTAGGGGCTGCTCTGCACCGTGTTGCAGTCGCCCACAGGCCCGCAGACCGCTTCGACCCTCTGGGTCTCGACGTAGGACAGGTACAGCGCCACGCCCAGCCCGGCCACGGCCAACAGAGGAAAGAGCCAGGGGAAGCGCTGCGCCGCCGATCCGGCCACCCCGGATGTGCCACGCGCCAGGCTGACGCCGGTGTAGATCAGCGATGCAACCATGCCGACCATGATGGCGATGGCCAGGCCGAAACCGCTAGGCCGCACGGGCGCCGTGGCCGCCAACTCCGGCGCCAGGTCAGCGTCGATCTGCACCAGGCTGGGTTGCTCAGCGCCTCCGGCCGCCAGCGTCTGCGCCACCAGCGCCGGCATCTGCTGCGGGATCTGCTGCGAGCCGACCAGCGCCTGGCCGTTCATGATCAACAAGGGCACGCCGACCTGCTCCTTGGGCACGCCGTAGGCCGCCGCCGTTGCGTAGAGCTGGTTCGTGTCCTCCAGCGTGACTACTTCGACCAATTGAATGTCCAGTTGGCTGCCGTACTGCGCCTGCAAAGCGGGCAACACGCCGTTCAGCACCTCTTCGCAGTGGCCGCAGCCCTCCATCCAGTACAGCACCCCGCGCGCCACCGGCGGCTGCGGCGCGGTTTCGCGCCCGTCGATGGCGATCGGCGCGGCATAAGCCGGCAGCGACGCTGCCGGTGCAAGCGCCAGTGTCGCGACACAGGCCAGGGCAATACTCAGGATCGTCCAGGTACGCAACTCAGCTTTCTCCTTGGCTCGATGGCAGAAACAGCGCCGCGGCCGCAGCCTCGTGTACCCGGCACTGCGGCTGGATCAACAGGTCGAAGGGGTTGATCGCCTGGCCGTCGACCAGGATGCCAGGCGAAGCGCGCAGGCTGTAGCGCTCGGCCAAGGCCTGTCCCTCATCGCTCTCCAGGTTGATACGGGTGAAAGGAATGGCGTGCTGTTCCAGGTAGTCCAGGATCTTGCGGCTACGGCGGCAGCCCTGGGCGGGAAGAATGGTGATTTCTGGCATTACATGCTCCTACTGCGCGGCTGGCCGCTGCCTCCGTGCCGCGCCAGCTCGATCTCGGCCAGGATGGCCAGGGCGATTTCGGCCGGCTCGCGGCCGCCCAGGTCCAGACCGATAGGGGCATGGACGCGGGCCAGGTCGGCCTCGCCGATCCCGTCGGCGCGCAGGTGCTCCAGGATGATGCCACACTTGCGCCGGCTGCCGATCATGCCGATGTAGGGCGCCGGCGTGGGCAGCACGGCCCGCAGCGCCTGCTCGTCGGTGACGTGGTCCTCGCTGATCAGCACCACGTAGGTGCGGTCGGTGATGGTCTCCGGCGCCAGTTGCGGCCGGTCGCCGCGATCGGGCAGCACGTCCACCACCGCCACCTCGTAGCCGACGACGCGTGCCAGCTCGGCCAGCGGCCGGCCGATGTGGCCGCCGCCCACCAGCAGCAAGACCGGCTTGGGCGCGTACGGCTCGATGAACACCGTCACCTCGCCGCCGCACAGCGTGCCGATGGCGTCGGGGCCTTCCTCTTGCAGGGCAAAGTGGACCAGCTTGGGCCGGCCCTCGGCCAACGTCTGCTGCGCGGCCTGGCGGATGCGCGCCTCCAGCTCGCCGCCGCCCACGTTGCCCAGGGAGGAGCCGTCGGCCTGCAGCAGCAGCTTGAAGCCGGGCCGCGCCGGCGACGCGCCCTGCACATCGACGACTGTGGCCAGGGCCGCCGGCTGCCCGGCGGCAATTGCCGCGCTCAGGGCGTCGAAAAGGTCCGATGAAGGAGCATGATCGGTGGTGGTTGGGTGTTGTGTGTTCATCGGCTTGGTCTATTCCTGCGGGGCGATCAAGCGCCAACTCCCTGGAAGGATCGCGAGAAGCGCAGTTGGACCTCACGGTCCCAGAGTTCCTCCAGCGCCTGCAGTTCCTCCAGTTTGCTCAAGCTTTACCAAGCGCCGGGCCAACCAGCGCAGCCGTTGTCAATCCCAGTCGTAGTCCTGCCCCGGCGGCCGCCACGGCTCGTCCAGCACATTGACCGTTACCTGCTCGACTCCGGGCAACGCAGCCACGGCCTGACGGGCCATCTCGGCGATGTAGCCGGCCAGCGGGCAGAAGGGCACGGTCAGCACCAGGTCGACCTGCACCGCGCTGCCCTCGACCTTGATCGAGCGCACCATGTTCATGTCCACGATGCTGGCGCCGAACTCTGGATCGACCACAGGCCGCAGCGCAGCGCGCACCCAGTCTTCGTTGATCACCATAGTGTACCTCTTCGGGTGCTTTGGGTGCCCGGCACTTTCGAAAGTGCCGGGCACCGGGGCTAGCCGGCCAGCATGCCGCGGATGATGACGTCGACAGCCGCGTCCTCGTCCAGACCGCGCGCCATCAGCGTCTCCAGCTCCTTGTGGTTGACGGTACCGATGGCCGCCTCGTGGGTGACGTGGGCCTGGTCGTTGCGCACCACCACCAGGGGCGTGTTTTCGGCCGTGGCATGGTCGCGCACGATCTCGGTGCAGTCCATGTGGCCGCGCGCGTGCGGCGCATTGCCCTCGGCGGTGGTGAAGACGTGGCTGTGGGCCTGCTCGCGCACGGCGATGCGCGTCTTGGCCATGCCGCGCGCGCCTTCGCCGTTCAGCCGCACCGTCTCGCGCACGATGATCTCATCGTCGCCGGAGCCGTAGGCCTTGGTGGTCAGGTCGGTGACGCCGTTCTCCGCGACCTCGGCCACGTAGTCCATGTCCAGCCGGCCCACGCGGCCCTGCACCAGGCTGAAGCTGGACAGGTAGCGGCCGCCCTCGTCCACGACGATCTCGGCCTTGGGCAGCACCTCGATGCCGCCATGGGGGCCGTGGTAGTGGGCCTCGGTGTAGGTCAGGCTGGCGCCGGCGCCCACATGCACGCGCGCGTCCATGATGTGCTTCAGGTTCAGCGCGTTGGGAAAAGTGCAGTGGGCGATGATCTCGACCCGGCTGCCCGCGCCGATGTCGTAGTCGGCCACGATGCGCTGCACGCCCTCGGCCGGCAACATGCCAAAGCAGAGGTGCATGGGATGCTTAAAGGTGGTCTGCGGCGCAACGGTCAGCCGCACCTGCACGCCGTCGGGCAGCGGCTCGGCCTCGATCTGCAAGCCCGGCGCCTCGTTGGCGCCCAAAACGCGGTTGCCGCTGATCACCAGGCTGGCCACCTCGCCGTAGCCCAGGACGTTGGCGCTGCCGCCCGCTTGTTCATAGGCTTTGAGGATCGCCTCGTACTCTCTGGCCCAGGCCGGGTCGCCGCGGCGAGCCAGCGCGGCTGCCTGATGCTGGCTGGTGACACGTGACTCGTTCATGCGAACTCCCTTGCCAACTCCAAAGGCGCCTGCCAGGGCTGCGGTCCCAGCACCTCCTCGTGCGGCCGGCACAAGGAGCTGAAGTACGCTTGTACCTGCGCCGGCTGGCCGGTGCTCAGGATGCGTCCCTGGCACATCAAAGAGGCCACGTCGGCCGCGTCGGCCATCTCGTAGCGGTGCGTGATCAAGAGGACGGTGATGCCCTCGCGCGCCATCTGGCGGATCAGCCGGCCGACGTCCTCCAGCGACAGGGCATCGACGCCGGAGTCGGGCTCGTCCAAAATAGCCAGCCGCGGGCGCATGGCGTAGACCGCGGCCAGCTCGATGCGCTTGCGCTCGCCGCCCGACAGGGTCTTGTCGACGGCGCGGCGCAGGTAGCGGTCGGGCCGCAGGGCCACGGCGGCCAGCGCGGCCTCGATGCGGTCGCGCTGGGGCTGCGCCATGCTGAGCGCCAGGTAGTCGCGCACCGGCAAGCCCTCGAAGCGCGCCGGCTCTTGCCAGGCCAGGGTGATGCCTAGCCGGCCGCGCTCGTCGATGGGCAGGCTGGTGATGTCCTGGCCGGCGAAGAGGATGCGGCCGCTGTCGGGCGTGTAGCCCTGGCAGCCCATCAGCGCGGCCGCCAGGCTGGACTTGCCGGAGCCGTTGGGGCCGAGCAAGGCATGCACCTGGCCCGCCTGCACCGTCAAATTGACCTCGCGCAAGATGTCGCGGCCATCGCGACGCAAACAAAGTTGTTCAACCTGTAACAGATTTTCAGCCATGATGGTGGTCTTTAGCTACAGCCGCAGGTTCCGCAGCCGCACCCGCCGCTGCTTACCGGCGCGGCGCCGCGGTCGGCAGCGGTCATCAGCAGCGGCGCCGTCCACACGCGCTGGATGCGCTGGCCGGCGCATTGCGGGCAAACGATCTCCGGCGGGTTGGCCAGTTGAGAAAAGCTGATAAAACGCTCGAAAACGTTGTTGCACTCGTCACAGCGAAAGACATAGGTTGGCACGGGACAACACTCCTGATATGCGGAATTGCTTGAATCTTAACGAATGCACCGGCGATCAGGCTAACGATGCGAGCGGTGCGCTAGCGGCAACCACCGGAGGATGAAGTCCTCCGGCTACAAAACAACGCCGGATCAATCCGGCTTTATAGCGCCTTAGCAAGCCCCGTTGACGGGGCGCCGTTGGCAAGCCGGGGGTCTTTAGCCCCTGGCGGTTGCCGCCAACACGCGCTTCGCATGGACCGCTCGATAGCCGGATTATTTGACTACTCAGGTGCCGGGCACGTGCAGCCTACGTGTAGACCAAATTGGTCGGGCAAACATGGTTGTAGGCGCAGATTCAAGTGCCGGCACCTATAGCTGAGTAGTTACGATTATTTTGTTATCTCCAACATTCGCTGGCTCCCTCAGCGAAACGCCGGCATGTCGCCCAGCAGCGCTTGCAGCTCGGCCAACTGCCCGGCGAAGGCCGGCTCCAGCAGCGGCGGGCACTCGGCCGGCTTCTGCTGGCCGGCAATCAGCTTCAGGGCGAAGGTGAAGCAGGTCGGCTGGCCGCAGGCGCGGCAGTTGGTGCCGGGCAGCAGCTTGAACACCGCCATGGGCGCAGGCCGCTGGCGCGCCTCGTAGTCGGGTTCGATCTCCTCGCGGCGCTCCCACGTGCGGTTGACCAGCTTGACCAGTCCGTCCACCTCGTCCACGGCGGCCTGGCGATCCTCCACGTTGCTGACCGCGATGCGGTCGGGCTGGAAGACCACGTAGTGGCCGGCCTTCTTCCAGCTCAACGAGGGCACCACGGGGTTGTAGATTGCGCCGCGCAGGGTGGCGTTGAGATAGGGCAGCGCCTCGCGGATGTCGGCCGGCAGGAAGGCCACGGCGCTGAAGCGCTCGGCCCCCGGCTCGCAGGGCGGCGTGAAGACGTCAAGTTCATAGCTGGGTATCAACATGCTGCCTCCTTGGCTGTAGCGTTCAGGCTCTCACATTCAAACCGGAACTTGCCACGAATTTCGCGAATTTCACGAAAACTCGATCGGGAAAATTCGTCAAATTCGTGCAATTCGCGGCAAGTCGGCCGTTCCTGCGCTGTCTGAGCTCGGCGGCGGGAGCGGACGCCGTTGTCCGCCCTCGCCGCCGGTTGCTCACCAGATCTTGATCCCGAAGAAGGCGGTGATGAACTTGGCCGCCACGTACAGGAAATAGAGGCCGAAGATCAACTTCAGGGTGGCGGGCTTGAAGCGTTTGATGATGGCCGAGCCGACCTGGGCGCCAACCACCGCGCCCATCGCCAACAACAGCCCCGCGCCTACAGCCACAAAGCCCTGAACCAGCTTGATGCCGCCGCCTACGGCCGCCAGCGGGATCATGGCGGCCAGCGAGGTGCCCATGGTGATGTACACCGGGGCGCCAAAGAGATAGATCAGGCCGGGCACCAGGGCATAGCCGCCGCCGAGGCCGGCCACGCCGGTGAGCACGCCCACCACGAAGCCGAACAGGCCCAGCCCCCAGGCCGGGCCCGGGATGCTGTTGCCCTCGCGCTTGGGCGCCTGGCGCTGGGTGACGCCCTCCCAGATCATGCGCAGGGCCGGCCACAGGAACACCAGGCCCAGGATCAGGCCCAGGACCTGCGACTGGTCGGCCAGCAGCGTAAACAGCCAGGAGCCCAGCAGCACGCCGACGATGCCCATGCCGCCCAGCCAGACCACGGCCCGCCGGTCCACGTTGCCGCGCACCAGATGGCCATAGCCGCCGCTGATGGCGGTGAAGATCACCGCAAAGAGAGTCGTGCCCACGGCGATGGGCGCCGGATAGCCCATCCAGAAGTGGATCACCGGCAACATCAAGCTACAGCCGCCGGTGCCGATCAGGCCGCCCAGCACGCCGGCTGCGAAGCCGACGACCAGCAGAACCAGGCCGTTGACCAAGCTCACCTCAGGCACGCTGCTTGGCGCCTGGCCGGCCGCCCCGGAGAGGAAATACCACAGGGCAATAGCCAAGATGATCAGCAGCAGCACCAGGGTGGGCGTCTGGGCACGCAGGACGGGAGATGGTCGTTGCACCATGACATCACCTCCTGCTAGATCCCATTGTCTTCATTGGGTCGCACCACCAGCACCGAGCAAGGCGCGTGCGAGACGATACGGTTGGAGACGCTGCCCAGCAGGAAAGCCTTGACCGGCGATAGGCCGCGGTGGCCGACAACGATCAGGTCGAAGCCGTGGTCGCGCGCGGCGCGGATGATCTCCTCGGCCGGGTCGCCCATGGCCAGCAGCAGTTGATAGCCCACGCCGGCCTTGGTCAGGATCTCCTTGGGCTGGGCGAAGACCTCCCAGGCTTCGATGTCGCTGGGCGGCGCGCCCAGCAACGTCACGCCGACCGTGCTGGCAATGGTGGGAATAACAGTCATCAACGTGACCGAGGAAATGCCACGCTCGGCAGCCAGCTTGGCCGCAGCGCGCACGGCAGACAAGCCAATCTCGGAACCATCTACAGCTACAAGGATGCGTTTCATGGTACACCTCCGCAAGAAACGTTGCCACTAGCAGAACCGAACATTTCGGCCGCGATCAAGGGCTCATCGGGGAGGTGGGCGCTTGATGCCAGGCCCGCGGCCGTCCTGGCACTGGCAGCAGTTGCGCCGGCCCAGACATCGCAGGCATTGCATGTGTATGCTCCTTGAAATGCGACTTCAAACAGCCGGCTTACCGGCTGACATCAACGGGGCTCGGTGGAAAACCGGCCCGAGCGGTAACACGGAGGGCGCGTTCAGACTACCTCCGGCTGGCGCAGCGCCACGTCGTACTTCTCCCGGTTGGCGCGCAGCTCGTCCTTGGACTGGCGCAGCAGCTTCTTGTCGCGCACCAATTGGCGAATGAAGCCGCGCGACGGGAACTCCAGGGCGTCCTGGGTGCAGACCGTGGCGCAGGTGGTGCAGCCGACCATGCAGTGGTCCGGGTTGACCACCACCGGCCGGTTGCGTTCGTAGTCGAAGGCGTAGACCTGGCGGCCGCACGAGGTGACGCACAGGCCGCAACCCACGCAGCGGTCGGCCATCACCGTGGGATACCAGGGGATCTCCTGGCGCGGGATGCCGTGCCAGGGTTTGGTGAAGTTGTTGGTGGTCATGGTTGCCTCCAAAGCTCGCCATCGGCGTCGGGCATTTCCAAAGTACCCGGCGCCTGTAACCTAGTAGGCAGTAGCGTAAGTGCGTCCACAGTTGCCGCTCTAGCCGGTTCCGTGAACCGGCGGGGTTTGGCCGCCAACGCCGGCGGATCACGGATCCGCCGGGAGCAGATAAACTGGAGAGCTACTTCAGCCGGCCTGTACTACCGATCGTAGCCCGAACACGGAATGCACATGATCTTGTCGCCCACAACGCGGCGGTAGGCATGGGCCACCAGCTCGCCGCACTGGTCGCACTTGGCGAAACCCATCACCTCGGGCAGCCAGTTGTACGGGTACTCGAAGATCGGCCCAACGGTCAGGATATCGCTCTCCGGCGCGTTCCAGACCAGGTTAACCAGCTCCATCTGGTCCTCTTCCGAGATCTCGTCGGGCGAGATGCCGGCCGCGCGCTGCTGCATAAAGGCCGATTCGGCGATCTGCTTCTGCAACGTCGGCTTGTAGGAGACGCGCACGGCCCGCTCGCCGTCCTTGTCGATCAGGGTCACAGCCAGCTTGCCCAGTGGGTTCTTGCGGATGTTGCCCTTGCCGAAGGTGCAGCCGGTGGTGTACTGCACGCCGTCGCCGAAGCACATGCCGCCGTGTTCCTCGCCGGTCTCGATGATGGCGTAGAGCTGGGTGCCGCCGCTGCGCTTGACGTTCAGCGCCCGCAGCGCGGCCAGTCCCACGCGCACGCCGGCCACGCTGGCCCAGCAGCGGTGGCCGTGGAATTTCAGGGTGTCGGTTAGAATCTGATAGTCATCCATGATAGGTCCTTCTTCTGCGCTGACGTCGGGCCCTGGGAAGCGCCCGGCGCGTGGATCAAACGGTGGAAAGTGCGCTCTGCTGCGCCGCCATGGGCTCGAGCAGCGCACGGATCTGCTTCACGGTCAACACGCGGCCGGCGCTGACGAGCTTGCCGTCGATCACCAGGCCGGGCGTGAAGAGAATGCCGTGGGTCATGTAGGTTTGATAGTCGTGAACATGCCTGACGGTGGCAGCGAGGTGAAGCTCCTCGACTGCAAGCTCCGCACGGGCCACCAACTCGCGGCACTTGTAGCAACCAGGTCCCAGAATGTTGATTTCGGTAGTCATCGATGCGTCTGCTCGAACTCCTGTACAGAAGTGGCAGCTATGTCAACAGCGTAATGAGCTTGTAGGCAGTCATCACCACGATCAGAACGCCGAAAATCTGTCGCAGCCGGTTACTTGCCACGTAGAGGCTGGTGATGCGCGCGCCCAGAAAGGCGCCGCCAGCGCCGGCTATCAGCAAGGCGATGGTCAGCGTGGGGTCAAACACCGCGGTAGGCAGATGCGGAATGAACGCCGAGAACGAAGGCAGGGTCACAGCAAAGGCGTTCATCCCAGCCGCCAGCTTGGGATCGAAGCCGACCAGGATGAGGGTGGGCATCAACAGAAAGCCGGGACCGACGCCAAGAAAACCGGCCAGGATCGAGATTGGGATCGCCAGCAGCAAGGCCAGGCGAAAATTGGGCGCAAGCGGCTGCCCTGCCGCATCAGTGCGCGCCTTGGCGGGCTTGAAGAGGCGGTAGGTCAGGAAGATCACAGAAGCCAGATAGATCACCCAGACCAAGCGTTGTTCGACACGATGTACGACCAGCGAGCCGATGGGCGCCGATAGGGTGGTAACCGTCACCAGCGCAATCGCTTTGGGCCAGTCTACCAGCCGGCTGCGAGCAAAACCGAACACGGCAAAGAGCGCAGTCACACCGTTGAGCAGCAGTGTCAAGGGCTGCACCTGGTTGACCAAATCGGGCAGGAAGAGGGAGAGAAAGGGCACGGCCACAAAGGCCACGCCCAATCCCAACATGCCTGACAGAATCGCCAACAAAAATAAACCTACAACCATAATGATTGTTGCTTGGCTCATCAGATTGACCTCTTAGTCAGCGGGCAGGAACTGATCGATAGCGTCCATGGCGTGGGCCGCATAGATTGAGGCCGGGCCGCCGCCCATCATCAGGGCGACGCCGATGGTCTCCAGCAGATCGGCGCGGCTGGCGCCGGCCGCCACAGCGTCGTGGGTGTGATAGGCGATGCAGCCGTCGCAGTGGACGGTGATGCCGATGGCCAGGGCCATCAGCTCCTTGGTCTTGGCGTCCAGCGCGCCGGCTCAAACAGGTCCGTCCAGCCTGTGCCGTTGACAGATAGGGGCCGGGCCAGGGTGAAGTACTCGTGACAGGCCAGACGCTCGGCCTCGGCCTCAGGCGGCCCGGCGAAGGGCGGGTTCTGGCTGGCGTGACATTGCATGGCGCGCACCTTGGTCACCAGGTGGTCGGCGATATCGATAGCGGCCACCGGCCCGCCGGCCAGCTCGCGGTCAGGAACCACGCCGCAGCCTTGCAAGGTCGCCTCGGAGGGCGCCAGATAGTAAAGCCGCGCCGGCAGCCCAGCCCGGTCAAAGGCGGCTGTGGTGAAGCGGTGGATGGCCAGGTGATCTGGGTGGCCGGAGATGCCGTCAGGGCCGAAGGTGATCACGGCTTGGGGTTGCTCGGCGTGCAGGATGTCCACCAGTTGCTCCACCGCCTGGTCTGGGTCAGCCTCGGCCAGCCGGCCATCGCGGTAGCCCAGGAAGCGCACGCCGGCCAGCCCCAGCGCAGCGGCCGCAGCTTGTAGCTCCTGCGTACGGATCTGCGCCGTCTCCTCGACAGACATCCCAGCGATGCCGGCTTCGCCGCGCGTGGCGCAGACCAGGATCACCCGCACGCCCTGCGCCGCGTACTTGGCCAGCGTGCCGCCCATGGGAAAACTCTCATCGTCCGGGTGGGCCAGCACGGCCAGCAGAGTGGTTTGCTTCATATGCAGTAACCTGCATGTTTGTGAGCGCAAGTTCTCACGCAAAACGTAACTACTCAGCCATAGGTGCCGGGCACTTGAATCTGCGCCTACAACAATGTTTGCCCGGCCAATTTGGTCTACACGTAGGCTGCAAGTGCCCGGCACCTGAGTAAAACGCTGAACTAGCTGCGCTCTCATCTAAGGGCTGTTCACAGATGAGAGCGCACCTGTCGGAGAAGGCGATGACCTGCGCACGTGATCGCTTCTAGCTGGCCATGGCCGCATTGGCGAGCCAGGTCGTGATATCGGCCACGCTGGGGATGCGGCCGCCGGCCACCAGCTTCTCGTTGATCACCAGGCCCGGCGTGAACAGCAGGCCGTAGCGCATGAACTCCTTGTAGTCAGTGACCTTCTCGATGTTGGCATCTACGCCAAGCTGGGCCACAGCCGCCTTGGCGTTGGCTTCGACCCGCTCGCAGTTGATGCAGCCGGGGCCGAGGACTTTGATGGTGATGGGCATGGGTGTGTCTCCTGTAGGTTGGTGATCGGTGATCGGTGATCGGTGATCGGTGGTCGGTGACTGTTTACCGTTTACTGATCACCGGTTACCGATTACCGATTACCGTGATGGTCGGTTCGACAATAATCTCACTCTTCACCGAGTTCGCCACCAGGCTGTACTTCTGAGCCGAGGCCAGGGCGCGCAGGACACGCTTTTCGGTGGTCGCGGCGTCTTCGCCGGCAGCGGCGCGGACGGTGATCTCCGGGTAGAAGTAGAGATGGGTGAAGATCTCGGTGCGGTCTAGCTCGATTTTCTTGACGCCATCGGTGCGGCAAGTGTAGCTGACCAGGTCGATCTTGAAGCGCTCGACCGCCCAGAGGAACAGCATCATCACGCAGGTGTTGGCTGCGGCGACGAAGGCGTCCTCCGGCGTCAGCACGCCCTCGTGGCCGTAGGCGTCGGGCGGCGCGGAGAACATCATCTGCGGGCCGTTGCCCAGGACGATGTGGCCCCAGTGCTCGCCTCTCCACTCGACTGAGGTGGTGTAGGTGGCGGTCTTAGCCATGGGCCTGCTCCTTGGCCGCGCAGAAGCTCTGCCAGGCCATGGCCACAGCCTCGGCGTAGAGGGCGTCCTCGCCGGCCGGGATGGTGTTGTAGAGGCGCACGGTGTCCATGAGCTGGGGAGGAGGTTCCAGAAACCGGGTTTCTCGGAAGAAACCCGGTTTCTTATGCTCGCCACCATCCGCGGCAGCGCGCAGGCCCTGGTTGTAAGCCATCTCCAGGATCGGGTCCAGCGCCATGATCTCCACCGCGCGGCCGTTGACCTGGACGCGGGTGACGGGGATGCCCGAGCCGCAGGCGCAGCCGGCGCTGCTGACCTTGGCCGGCTCGCTGGCCTCCGGCTCCAGCACCTTGCCCTCGGCCCGGCTCCAGCGCGCGGCCATCAGGCGATCCACCTCGGCCGCAATGACCTCGGCCAGGGCGTCCACCACCGGCTGGCTCTGCGGCGTCAGGCGGCGCAACCCCTGCGGCCGCGGCAGGCCGCGCTCGGCCAGCAGGTCATCCAGCAGAATGCTGGCGGCCGGGGTGTTGCTGTACAGCTCGGTGGCGCGGGCTGCGCAGCGCTTGTCGCAGCCGTCCACGGCGATGGTGGGGTAGAACTTGGCGAAGGCGCGGTCGCCCTCGCCGCCGGCCAGAAAGAGCGGCAGGCAGATGGTCACAGTATCGTTGGGCCGCAGCTCCTCCAGCACCTTGAGCGCGGCCAGCCGCGTCACGGTGCCCTCGGCCATCTCCTCGCCGGAGCAGGCCACGATACCGACTTTGCGTTGGGGTAAACTGGGCATGGGAAAACCTCTTGGAGACGGAAACGACGGAAACGAGGGAAACGAGGGAAATGAAGGAAATGAGGGAAACGAGGGAAAGCGACCCCTTGTTTTCCTTCCTTTCCTTCTTTCCTTTCCTTTCCCTATTTTCCTTCAAGCTCGGCTGCCGCTTGTGCGACTTCCTCGGCCAGTGCGCGGGCCAGGGCGATGCCGCCTTCGTTCAGCTCGGCGATGCCCTGGGGCTTGAACTGCTTGTTGCGGCGGTAGCAGTCTAGCACGGTGAACTGGCGCGTCGCCGCGCCGCCGGCCTGGCCCACGTTGACCGTGGCGCAGGCCAGCTTGCAGCCGTCCAACGTGATCACTTGCGCGTCGCGCACCGCGGCCTGCGCCTCCTCGTCGCCTAAAACTAGCAGCGAGAGGGGCACGATCTTGGTGTCGTGCGGCCGCAGCTCGTCCACCACGAGATAGGCGGCCTCGCGGGTCACGGTACCGTAAGTCTTGCCAATGCCGCTGCACGGCACGATAATGACACTCATTTGGCTGCCTCCGCTTCTGCTTGGGCCGTCATGACCGCCAAATACTGTTCGGCGTCCAGCAGGCCGGGCACGGGCCACTGGGCGGGTCGCACCTCCACCAGCCAGCCGCGGCCGTAGGGGTCCTGGTTGATCAGCTCCGGCGCGTCCTCCAGCGCTTCGTTGACGGCCACGATCTCGCCGTCGAAGGGCGCCTGGACTTCCAGGTCGACCTTGATGGTCTCCACCGTGGCCAGCTCCTTGCCGGCAGTCACCATCCGGCCCGGCTCCGGCAGGCTAACGAAGGCCACGTCGCCGCTGGACTGCTGGGTGAAATCGCTCAGCCCCAAGCGGGCGGCGCCGCTGGCCTCGTTCATGTCTACCCAGACGCCGTCTTCGTTGTACAGGTAGCCCACCTTCACGCGGAAGATGAACTTATCAACCGTCGTTTCGAGATAGTCGTGGTTCATGGCTCCGTTTCCTTGCTACAGACAGCCCTGGCCGGGACGAGACAGAACTGCCAACCTTCTGCTCCTATTGCGATTTGTGCATATTTAAGAAATCGCATATGATAGCGGCTGTAGCGCATCGCGGCGGCTGACGCCGAAACCTGAGCGTCCGAATGCCACTTTGCCGATTGTTGAGGCCTCTTTGGCCCCATTAGCTCAGGCTACATTGTGCAGTCACGCCTCTGCCAGCCTGTCCATCGATGCGTGCATGATAACACAAATCAAACTAACATGCAAATTTTTGCATAGACAACAACAAGCTCGATGACACAACAAACTGTGACCATGGCAACCGATCTCTACACCATCTACGCCGACCGTTTCAAGCTACTCGGTCATCCGGCACGGTTACAGATCCTGGATGCCCTGCGCCGTGCACCGGAATGCGTTTGCCATCTGGAGGCGATCATGGGCAAGCCACAGCCCTACATCTCCCAGCAGTTGCGCGTCCTGCGCGAGGCGGGCGTGGTAGCCGACAGCAAAGAGGGCCTCAATGTCTACTATCACCTGGTTGACGCCGACGTGGCTTCGCTGTTGAATTGGGTCCTGGGCCCGGTGTTGCCGAGCGAGCGTATGGTGCACCAGGTCTTGCCCGGTTGCGCCTGTCCCAAATGCGCTGCGCCGGTGCGACAGGAGATCAAGTTGGTGATGCCTAGCGACGTTTCTCCGCAGAGGTTGCCTTGATGAATGATGTTTGCCCCCTGTGCCAGCACCCTACGCCGCCGGAACAGTTGGCCGAGGTCAACTGGTTGGGCAGCGAGATACTCTCTGACCTGGCGGCGCAGCACCCTGAATGGCGAGCGCCTGACGGCGCCTGCCCGGGCTGCGTACAAGACGCCTTGCTGCATACGCTGCTAGCCCAAGGCCACGACGCCTTGCACCAGCACATCCAACAGGTCTGGCCGCTGGACGCCGAGGCGGCCTTTGGGGCCATTCCCACGCCGTTGCGCCTGCACGCCGATCCGCGCTTCACCGGTCGCGGTGTGACCATTGCCTTGGTTGATGTGGGCTTCTATCCACATGCCGACCTGACCCGGCCCACCAACCGCATTCGCGCCTGGGTAGACGCTACGCCGACGGCCGGGCCGCAAGCGCTGTTCTTCGGCCCGGATGACCAGCCCACCTGGCCGGCCTGGGATGCGTTGCATGAGCGGCAATGGCACGGCACCATGACCGCTGTGGCGGCCGCCGGCAACGGCCACCTGAGCCACGGCCTGTACCGCGGCCTGGCCAGCGATGCCGATGTCGTGCTGGTGCAGGTGCGCAACGACCGGCAGGGCATCACAGACGAGGCCATCGTGCGCGGCCTGCGCTGGCTGGCCGAGCACGCTGCGGACTTGGGGCTGCGTGTGGTCAACATCTCGCTGGGCGGCTCGGCAAGAGCCAATCTACGTCGCAACCCGATCGACGAAGCGGTGACTGCGTTGGTGGCGCACAACGTCGTTGTGACCGTCGCGGCCGGCAACGACGGCGTGCGCGCGCTCAACCCGCCTGCCACTGCGCCGGCTGCGCTGACCATCGGCGGCATCGACGACCACAACACCTTCAGCGATGACGAGGTCAGCCTGTGGCACAGCAACTACGGCGCAGGCGGGGGCGGCGTGCCCAAGCCGGAGCTGGTTGCGCCCAGCATTTGGATTGTGGCGCCGGTGCTGCCGGGCTCGTCGGTCGAGAAAGAGGCCTTGTCGCTGTTTGAGCGCCGTCACCTGGGCCTGCCGGAGGTGGAAGCTCGCATTACGAGCGAGAAACTGATCACTCCTTACTACCAGCACGTGGATGGCACCAGCTTCGCCGCGCCATTAGTGGCTAGCACAGTGGCTTGCATGTTAGAGGCCAACCCGCGCCTGACGCCCGCGCTGGTGCGCGAGATTTTGCTACGCACGGCGCACACGCTGCCCGGCGTGCCCCAGGAGCAACAAGGGGCCGGCGCGCTGGAGGCTGGGCTGGCCGTCTCTATGGCGCTGAGGGAGCAGCACGAAAGCCTGGCCGCCTGCACCAGCCTCCCCTACATCACTCGGCAGCGCATCGAGTTCGTGCTGCACGAGCACCACGCGCGGGACGTGCGGGTTAGTGGCAGTTGGCACGGCTGGGACGGCCCGGGGATGCCGTTGGCCCAGGTCGAGCCGGGCGTGTGGCGCGGCGACATTCCCCGACTGCCCGCCGGCGAATACAGCTACAAGTTTCTCGTGGACGGTTGGCGCTGGCTGGACGATCCGGCCAACCCCGACAAGCGCTGGGATGGCCACGCGGGCTTCAACAGCGTGTTCTTTGTGCCGCCATTGCCATGGACTGCCGTGTAGGCTGCGGCGCATGCTGCATTGCGCTGTCCATCTCCTCGCCCATCCCCGGCATGCCCGACGGCAAGCCGGCCGGCGTGCGCTGCGTGCAGTTGACCGCCGACAACCGCTGCCTGCTCTTCGGCCGGCCGGAGCGGCCGGAGGTGTGCGTGCGGCTGCGGCCCAGCCAAGAGATGTGCGGGGAAACAGCCGAGCACGCGCTGGCCTATCTGGCGGAGCTGGAGCGGCTGACCGCGCCCCCTGCATAAGGAGAATCGCGCACAGTGGGAAGAGCTGCTATGAAGGAGCGCGCCGAAGAGCTGAAGGCAAAAGCGCGCGAACGAGAACCGGTGAAGAAAGCAATGAGCTGAGGAGGAAAGGAGAACCTTTGTCAACGACACCCTGATGTGGTACAATCCTGCTAACTTCGGGGATGAGGCTCCCCTGGATCGCCGATCCGACTCGTCTCGTGACTGATAGCCTCTACCGGCTTCGTTGAGTCTGGTGGAGGCGTTTCTTTTTCCGCCTCCCAACACGCGGAGTGAATGTTGCGATGAGTCAATTGTCGTTGGATGTGCGAGACACGGTGTTACCTCAGGCGGCGATCGAGGGCGGCGGCCCGTCGCCGCACAGCGTGAACGGCCATGAGGACACGAGCGGGGGCGGGCGCGCGGCGCCTTTTCACAGCATTCTCTTCGACGGCGCGGCAGCGGCCGCCCGCCGGGAATCTGTGGACGCGCCTCCCTTCTTCGCCGACCTGAATCTCGATCAGATCGTCGATGCCATCACGGCCGGCAAACAGGAGTACAACCTCCAGCCGTTCTTTGTCGCGCCGCTGTGCGATCCTGACGCCGTCCTCTATCGTCAGGAGATCTTTCACGATCTCGAAAACGAGGCGACGTTAGGGGCCATCCGCGCCTTTGCAGAACGCATGAGCGTGGTGCGTCGTTATCTGGCGCTGTTGGAGAAGCTACAGTATCTTTACCATCGAGCCGGATGGTTTCTGGAAGCAGCCGACATCTACTGCAATGCAGTCGCTAGCTTGGCAGAGGATCTGCGGGCCGCCAGCCTGGCCGCGCGCGGGTTGCTGGCGTTTCGCAGCTTTCTGGCCACCTATGCGGCGTCTGAGCAGTTCATTGCGTTGCAGGCCGATACCGCGCGGGTCAAGGCCGCCCTGACCGCGGTGCAGTACTGCGTGCTGATCAAGGGCGACCTGGTCAAGGTGCGGCGCTACGAGGGGGAAGTCGACTACAGCGTGCAGGTGGAGGAAACCTTCGCACGCTTCAAGCAGGGCGCGGTCAAGGATTACCGGCTCAAGTTGGCCTACGGCGCCAGCATGAACCACATCGAAGCTCAAATTCTCGACTTGGTGGCCAAGCTGAACCCCGACACCTTCGCCAGCCTGGACACGTTCTGTGTCGAGCACAGCGCGTTCGTGGAGCCGGCCGTGACGGCCTTCGACCGCGAGATCCAGTTTTACGTGGCGTACATCGAACACATGGCCAGGATCAAGCGGGTCGGTCTGAAGTTCTGCTATCCCCAGGTCTCGGGGGCGAGCAAAGCGGTGCGCAGCGCCGAAGGCTACGATCTGGCCTTGGCCCACAAGCTAGTGAGCATGAACTCGCCGGTGATCACCAACGACTTCTACCTGGAAGGCCCTGAGCGCATTATCGTCGTTTCCGGTCCCAACCAGGGCGGCAAGACGACCTTTGCCCGCACCTTCGGCCAGCTTCACTATCTGGCCAGCCTGGGACTGCCTGTGCCGGGCCGGGAAGCCCAGCTCTTCCTGCCCGACGGCATTTTTACCCATTTCGAGCGCGCCGAGGACATCACCAACCTGCGCGGCAAGCTGCACGACGATCTGGTTCGGATCCACAACGCGCTGGCCGGCGCAACCGCCAACAGCATCGTCATCATGAACGAAATCTTCTCGTCCACCGTGCTGCAGGACGCAGTCTTCCTCAGTCAGGAGATCATGCAGCGTCTGGTCGACCTGGACGCGCTGGGCGTGTGGGTGACGTTCATCGACGAGATGGCCACGTTCAGCCAACAGACCGTCAGCATGGTCAGCACCATCACCCCGCAGAACCCCGCCGAGCGCACCTTCAAGATCGTGCGCCGGCCGGCCGACGGCCTGGCTTACGCCATGTCCATCGCCGAGAAGCACGGCCTCACCTACCGCGCGCTGCTGGAGCGAATACAGCCATGAAAGTCTTCCTCATGCACCGCGACCGGGACTTCGACGCCCAGCAGCCGCTGCCGCCGCAGGCCGACGTCCTGATGCAAGACTTGGAGCTGAACACGCTGTTCAACGCCATGGCCCGCGGCGACAAGTTCCTGTTCGACATGGCCCGGCAGGCCGTATTCTCCGGCTGCGACGATCTGGCGACGATCCGTTATCGCCAGGCTGTGCTGCGCGATTGCCTGCAGAACCCGGCCGTGATCCGCGACATCTACCAGATCCTGTTGGAGGTCATCGAGCGCAAGCGCCATCGCTGGATGGGTATCTATGGCCGGACGCCCAGCGCCATCCTCGGCAGCTCGGTGGAAATGGTCGATATGTTTGTCAGTATGCTCAAGAAGCTGCGGCAGATGGTCGATGACAACGCACACCGTTTCCAGTCCGAGGGCTTCACCCGCTTCTTCGCCATGCTGGACGAGGAGTTGGAGGACGCCTACTTCGCGACCGTCGACGATCACCTGAAGCGCCTGCGCTTTCGCAGCGGCGTCTTGATCAGCGCGCAGCTCGGCAAAGGCAATGAGGGGGCAGACTATGTGTTGCGCTGGCCCAACGAGCAGAAGCGCAGCCTGGCCGAGATGGTGCGCTCTGCGCGCACGCCCGTCTACTCGTTCCGCATCCATCCGCGGGACGAGCACGGCGCGCGGGCGCTGGCGGACCTGCGCGACCGTGGCATCAACCTGGTGGCCAACGCGGTGGCCCAGTCGGCCGACCACATCGACAGTTTCTTCACCATGCTGCGCGCCGAGCTGGCCTTCTACGTCGGCTGCCTCAACCTGGCCGAGACGCTGGCGCAGTGGGACGAGCCGGTGTGCTTCCCCACGCCCGCGCCGGCCGAGGAGCGCCGCTTTGCCTGCCGCGGCCTCTACGACGTCTGCCTGGCTTTGACCATGCAAGGCCGGGTGGTGGGCAACGACGTGCAGGCCGACGGCAAGGACCTGGTGATCATCACCGGCGCCAATCAAGGCGGCAAGTCGACCTTTCTGCGCAGCGTTGGCCTGGCGCAACTGATGATGCAGTGCGGCATGTTCGTGCCGGCCGAGGCCTACGAGGGCAGTGTGTGCCAGGGACTGTTCACGCACTACAAGCGCGAGGAAGATGCCAGCATGACCAGCGGCAAGCTAGACGAGGAGCTCGCGCGCATGAGCGTCATCGTGGATCGCTTGCGGCCCCATGCGATGGTTCTGTTCAACGAGTCCTTTGCCGCCACCAACGAGCGCGAGGGTTCGGAGATCGCCCGCCAGATCACGCGCGCGCTGGTGGAACGCGGCGTGCGGGTCTTCTTCGTGACGCATCTCTACGACTTTGCGCATGGCTGGTTCAGGAGTAACATGAGCAACACACTGTTTCTGCGGGCCCAACGCCAAGCCGACGGCACGCGCACGTTCCGCTTGATCGAAGGCGAGCCGTTAGAGACCAGCTACGGCCATGATCTGTACCAGAGCGTGTTTGCTCCTGACTTGGCGTCGGACACTGCATCCCACGGGCAAGACAAATGAACCAAACCGCTGACACTTCCTTCTCCTCCACCGTGCGCAAGCTGCCGCGCAACGTTTGGGTGGTGACGGCCACCAGCTTCCTCACCGACATCTCCAGCGAGATGCTGGTGCACCTGTTGCCGCTCTTTCTGGCCAACATCCTGGGCGTGCGCACGGGCGTCATCGGCCTGATCGAGGGGGTGGCCGAGACCACAGCCAGCCTGCTCAAGGTCTTCTCCGGCTGGCTGAGCGACCGGCTGGGCGATCGCAAGTGGTTGACGGTGGCCGGCTACAGCCTGTCGACGCTGGCCAAGCCGTTTCTGCTGGTCGCCAACAGTTGGGTCGGGGTGCTGGCCGTGCGCTTCGTCGACCGCACAGGCAAGGGCATCCGCACCGCGCCGCGCGACGCGCTGATCGCCGATAGCATCGACGAGAAGCACCGCGGGGTCGCCTTCGGCCTGCACCGCGCCGGCGACACGGCCGGCGCGATGGTCGGCCTCATCGTTGCCCTGGTCGTGGTCTACGCGCTGCAAGGCGCCGACCTGACCCTGGCGCAGCCGACCTTTCGCACCATCGTCTTGCTCAGCATCCCGCCGGCTGTGCTGGCCGTGTTGGTGCTGGCCATCGGCGCCCGCAACGTGCCCGTGGCGGGCGAGCGCGAGCGGCCGCGGCTTTCCCTGGCCGGCTTCGACAGCCGCTTCAAGCGCTTTCTGGTGGTGATGGTGCTGTTCACCCTGGGCAACTCGTCCGACGCCTTCCTGGTGCTGCGGGCGCAGAACGTGGGGCTGAGCGTGGCCGGGGTGATGGGCGTGCTGGTGCTGTTCAACTTGGTCTACGCGCTGGTGTCAACGCCGGCCGGCGCGCTGTCGGACCGCATCGGCCGGCGCACCGTGATCATCGGCGGCTGGCTGGCCTACGCCGCGATCTACCTGGGCTTTGGCCTGGCCGGCGCGGCCTGGCAGATTTGGGCGCTGTTTGCTCTCTACGGCATCTACTACGGCATGGCCGAGGGCGCGGGCAAGGCGCTGGTGGCCGACGTGGTGCAGCCCGCGCAGCGCGGCACCGCCTATGGCGTCTACAACGCGGCCATCGGCCTGGCGGCCTTCCCGGCCAGCCTGATCGCCGGGCTACTGTGGCAGGGCGTGGGCGGCTGGGCCGGCTTTGGACCGGCCGCGCCCTTCCTCTTCGGCGCGGCCCTGTCGCTGGTAGCTGTTCTGCTGTTGCTGCTCTGGCTGCCCGCGCAGACACAGCCGGCGACTTGAGACGCGGTGATGAAATACCTGATCCTTGGCCTGGGCGGCTTTATCGGCGTCAACCTGCGTTACCTGCTGCAAACCTGGGCGGCCGGCCGCTGGGGACCCGACTTCCCCTACGGCACGCTGCTGATCAACGTGGTGGGCAGCTTCCTCCTGGCCGTGTTCGTCACCCTGGCGACGACGCGGTTGATCGTTTCGCCCAACCTGCGCCTGTTCGTGGCGGTTGGGTTGCTGGGCGGCTTCACCACCTTCTCGTCGTTCACTGTTGAAACCTTTGAACGTTTCGCCTACCCCGTGCCGGCCGTCGCCGACTTGCCTGCGTCCGCGCGCGACGCGCTGCTGCTGCACCTGGCGTCCGGCGAGCCGATCCGCCAGATGATCTACTCACCCGGCCCGCAGGGGCTGCCGCGCGGCCGCAGATACGGGCCTGGCCTGCGCTACGCCCAGCGGCAGGCGCCGGCAACCGTGCTGGTCCTGACCGAGGAGCGCCTGCTCACCGCGACCCTGCTGGAAGGGGAAACCGCGCCGCCCGTCACGGTGACGCCGTTGGCCGACCTGCTGCGGCTGGAGTTGGGGACGATCTTGCTCTTCTCGTGGATCGAATGGTCATGGGCCAGCGCTGCGGCTTTGGAAGTGCATCGGGTCTACTTCAACACCGCGGGCGAGCGCCTGTTCTGGGAGCTGCTCACGGCATTGCGCCGCGCAGTCAGCGCCCAGTCCGACCTGCCCGTGCAGGCGGGCCAGCCCAAGGAAGACGCTTTCGACGCCTTGCCCTACAAGTTCGCCAACATCGTACCCAACCGGCTGATGCTGCCCGACGAGCAGGTGCAGGCCATGGTCTACCAACCGACCATCTGGCGGCGGCGCTTCGGCATCTTCAAGCGCCGCCGCGGCCCGGCGACCACGGTCGTGCTCAGCCCGCAGCACCTGCTCGTGGCGCAGGAGGACGCGCCCGTAGCCGGCGCAGCCTACGGCATGATCGCTCGCTACTGCCCGCGCAGCCGGCTGGCCGGTATGACGCTGGAGCGGGCGGAGAACGACCTGTGGCTGACCGTCGTGGCGCGCTGGCGCGGCGTCGAAGAAAGCTGGCGCGTGCTGTTCCAGCCGGCTGCCGAGCCGGCGCTGCAAGCGCTGGTGAGGCAGGCCGCGCTGCCGTAGGATTAGCTTCCGGCCAACCGGAGCGCGGGAGCTTGACCGGCAACCGGGCCGGTGATAGAATGGCGGCAGCCGAAATAACTGGTGGGTGCGAAGACAAACACCATCCGCACTTTGCCACGCCTGCCATTCCGCATAACATCCTGCCAGAGAGGGATATGCAGCGAGCATTCCGCATATCCACCCGCTGCGGGACAAAAAGCGGAATAGCGGGGTGGCGGGATATGACGACCGGCATTCCCGCGAATCAGTAGTTGCACAAACCTTAGACACAAGCCAGACAGCACGTTAACAAAAGAGAGGAGTGCGCTGGCGGACGGATCGGTGCGACTTGCCTGTTACACGCCAGCGGGTATACTGTTGGCGTGCGAACTGCAGCGGAAGACAGGTTTAGCATCAGCGTTAGACGACCAGCAATCGAAGTGGCGGATGTGTTTCGCCAGTTTGGCGCAGCCTATCGGAGCAGCCATCGGCTGTCGGCTGAGCAGCGGCAGGCGATGTGGGACATCGCGCAGTGCCGGACAGCCGCCTTGGGCGGGCACGTGGACGAGTGTGACCGGTGCGGCGCGCAGCGCATCTCCTACAACTCGTGCGGCAACCGGCACTGTCCCAAGTGCGGCGCGGCGAAGAAGCTGGCCTGGCTAGAACAGCGCCGAGCTGACTTGTTGCCGATCCCTTACTTTCACGTGGTGTTCACGACCGACCATGCGC
>DAOUBX010000040.1:0-4675 GCA_034432445.1 Anaerolineales bacterium | reverse complement strand
TCCTCGTGTAACTACTCAGCCATAGGTGCCGGGCATTTGGATTGTGGTTTGCAAACGTGTCTGCGAAGCCAACCTAGGTCGCAAATCGCCTACAAATGCCCGGCACCTGAGCAGTTACTTCCTCGTTTCCTCTTTCCCTCGTATTCTTCCTTTTTCGGCTTCTACTGTCGACAGTGTAGCCGCAACAGGGAAGGTGGTCTGTAACGATACCTTCTATGCTGTGCTGGCTTAGTCGAAGAGCGCTCGTTTGTTGCCGCTGGACAGCCCATAGCCCAGGATCAGCAACGGGATCACGGCGTGGAACGCAGCCCACAAGGTTGGATAGAGGACTAAGCCGACTGCCACGCTGGTCGCCACGCTGGCCAGGAACAGATAGATGCCCCACCGCTTCCACAGCCACATACCTACGGCACCGCCAACGCCGAGCAACATCAGGACGATCACGCCGCCCAGCACCAGTGGATGGTTGATCTCATATGCGGTCTTGCGGTAAAGCAGGGGGATGATCGCGTCGACAACTGCGCCAATGGTGACGAGGACCAGCGCAATCGTCAAGGGTGTACCTCGCTCCTTCTGAAAGGGCTGCTTTTGGCCAGGTTTGCCGGAGCTGCTTGTGTTTTGTGGGGCCTTGGTCTGGGTGGACTGGGATGACGATGACTTATGTTGGCTCGACTTCTTCTGCGCCTTTTTGGCGTCGCGGCGCTTCTTGGAGTTTCTGCTCATGCTGGGCAAGCATTCCTTTCGGTCGGTAGGTTAAGTGCGCTGGCAGGCTGCGCCTGCTGCGGCTCGCCAATTATGCGTGTTTCGCACTACCTTGTCAAAACCAGAGCCGCTCGCTAGGCCGTGAGCCCCGTCAACTCGGCGCTGATCTGCCACAGCCGCTGCGCGGCTTCGACCTCTTGCGAGGCCCGCGATGAGTAGCGGGGCTTCTTGTCGACGAAGTACCGGCCCGTAACCCCCTCCATCTCCGACGAAGTTGCCAGGTACACTACGGTTTCGGCGCCTTGCTCCGGGCTACGCATGGTGAGGCGCGTAATCGACCTGGCCACGCCGCCCAGCCGACCAAACGGGTTGGCCCAGATACCGGTGGCCACGGAGCCGGGGTGCAGGGCGTTGGCGGTGACGCCGGTGCCGGCCAATCGCCGCGCCAGTTCGTAGGTGAAATAGAGGTTGAGGCGCTTGGAGTTGGCATAGGCCTGGAAGCCGTTGTACTTCTTGGTCATTTGCAGGTCTTCCCAGTCGATCTTGGCCCCACCCTCGGCGGCCGACGCCACAACAACCACCCGCGCCGGTGCGCTGGCCTGCAGCAGGTTGAGCAGCAAGTTGGTCAGCAGGAAATAGCTCAGGTGGTTGAGGGCAAAGGTCATCTCAAGGCCGTCTACCGTTTCCTGGCGCCGCATGAAGAACGCCCCTGCGTTGTTGATCAGCACGTCCAGCCGACGGTAGCGCGCTTGGAACTCCGCCGCCAGCCGGCGCACCTCGGCCATGCTGGACAAGTCGGCCAGCATGAAGTCGATGTGCGAATTACCGCTGGTCTGGCGCAGCTCAGCAGCCACGGCCTCGGTCTTAGCTGCGTTGCGGCCGACCAGCACCACGTGACTGCCCTGGGCGGCAATAGCCTGCGCGGCCGCCTTGCCGATGCCGCTCGTGGCGCCGGTGATGAGGACGGTGTGCTTTTCTGCGCTGGCGTGGGTGTTCGTCATTGTTGCTGGTCTCCTTAAGCGGCGATCTCTTCGCTCACCGCACCATTATCTCACGCACCACAACGTGATCCTGCTTGGTCAACCCCAGGGGACCGCCCGCAGTGGTCAGCCGCCGGGCGTCGGCGGCTCGATACAGGCCAACGATCAGTTGGAAATTGCCGGCAGGTGTCTCGGCCGGCACGGCCAGCTGATGGCGGTCGCGCACCAGTTCGCCGGCCTGCCACCTTGTCGTGGGATAGCGGCCTTGTAGCGGCTCTTGCTCCAGGCCGGCGAGGACTTGCCCGCGCGAGTCCAACAGCTGTACGACCACGACCAGCGGCTCGGCAGTGTAGTCCGGTGCAGCTTGCCACAGCAGCTCCACGGGAATGGCGTCGCCCGGGCTGATCACTGTGGCGGGTGTTGTGGCCGCCAGCAGGCGCAGAGGGCCGAAGTCGCCACGGGCGCGCGGTATGGGGGATGTTTGGCTCGGCCGTTTGACCTCCACCTGGCCGAGCACAGCCTGGTTGTCGGAGACGCCTGGCGTGGCAGCTGCGGGCAGCGGCTCTCCGGTTGCGGGATTGTAGACCACCAGGGCCAGGTCGTACACGCCGGGCGCAGTCCCGCGGGGAACGGTGATCTGCAATGGCTGTACCAACTCGCTTGCAGTCGTCAGGTCGAGCTGATTGCCGCCCAGGGGCTCGTCGTGCGCTGCCCACACCTCGCCGGATGGGTCGAGTAGGCGTAGGGACAGGGCGACAGGATGGGGCGCACGGCCGGGCAGCCGGCTCCACAGCACCCTGGGCACGTAGAGCGTTCCTCCCGCCGGTGCCTGCAAGGGGATGGCGTCGGGCGCAATGGCCACCTCAAGCCAGTCACCAAAGGTGGCCGTCGTGGGAGAGCGATAGGAGGAAAGCGCCTGGTGCAGGCCCTGCCAGCCTTGCACGCGTAGGTTGGCCTCCCCTCGGTACACGCGATCGTCGAAAAGAGTCCAGTCGCTTGTCAATGCGTTGCGAATGATGCCCTGCGGGTCATTGACGGTGTCGTAGATGCGGTAGTGCCAAAGTCGGTCGGTCTGCACAGCGAGATCGCGCAGCGCAGTCTGCAGAGCCTCTTGCGGCAGGGCAAAGAAGTCGGAGCGGGGGTCACCCCATCCCAGATCGGGCGCGCCGTCCACATGGCCGGTCTGCAGGATGACGGCCGCCTGGCCGGCCTTGGCCTGCGCGCCGATGTCGGGCGTGTAGTCGGTCAGCCGGCCATGCCATGCCACGGGCAGCGGCCAGTAGGTGAGCAAAGCGGGATAGGCGTAGCCGGCGTTGACCAAGATCACATCGCCGGGACGCCAGCGCTGGGCCAGCTCGCGCACGGCCGCGCGGTGATCGTCCGCCGCGTAGATGGGGTCGGTCCAGAGCCTCTGCAAAGCTGCTGCCGAGCCCATGAGCAACAAGGCGGTGCTCGTCAGCGCCAGGGCGCGTCCCATGCGCGTCGCGCGCTGCCACAGCGCGGTCACACCCATGGCCAGCAGCACGCTGAAAGCCGGCGAGTAGGTGAAAAGATAGCGGACGTGGTAGAGTGGGGTAACGGCGGAGGCCAGCAGGATAAGCAGCAGAGGGCCAAAGACAGCAGTCAGCAAGAAGAGCCAATGGCCAACGGTCAATCGCGCATTGCCAATGCTGGAGCGGCGTGCGGTCACGCTGCCGATGACGACCAAGCCCAGAGCCAGGACGAGCAGAGGCCAGAAGTCGACCGGGCGGGCGGTCTGGCCAAGCGTGAGTGCGGTCCAGCTTTCGAGGATGGCCTCCAGTAGCTGGGGTGTTGTGCGCCAGGGCGGGACGGGTGGGTTGGTGGCCTGACGCCAGGCCACGGGCAGCCAGGGCGCGTAGAGCAGGAGCGTGCCGATCTGCGCGGCCAGCCACAAGAGTAAGCGGTGGCGGTCCTCACCCCGGCCCTCTATCCCAGGGCGAGGGCGGCGGGCGACGAGGAGCGCAGGGACGAGCAAGAGGTTGAGGCTGATCAGCAGGAAGGCGAAGTAGTACAGCGTGTACATGCCCGCGGCTGCGGCAAGCGCGTAGACCACAGCGGCGTAGCGGAGGCGGCGCGGTGTGGCCGCGCGTTCTAGGAAAGGGATGGTCGCCAGCAGGGTGATCACGCCCAGACACGCGCCCAGCGTGTACATGCGCACTTCCTGGCTATACCACACGCCGAAGGGAGAGACGGCGATGAGCCAAGCAGCTACGGTTGCGGTGGCGGCGCCAAGGCGCAGCCGCCGCGCCAGTTGCCAGGTAAGCGGCACGAGCAGGACGCCAAATGCCAACGAGAAGAAGCCCGCCATGAACTCTAGCCCGTTGCCGGTGGCGTCGGCGTGGCCGGTGGGATAGCCGGCCAGCAGCAGCCAGCCGCGCAGCAGCAGGTAGTAGAGCGGAGGATGGATGTCGCGCGCCGTGTGTCCGATCAGGTCGGCCGCGGGCTGGCCGGCCAGGTAGACCGACACGGTTTCATCGTACCACAAGCTATCCGCACCCAGCTGGACGAGGCGCAGGGCAAAGGCGAGCAACACGCTAAGCGTGACGAAATGACGGTGACGACGGGTCATGGGCACGATGGTAGCACGCGCGACGGCGAATCCGCAAACAACGCAAGATAGCAGAAGCCGCTCCTGTTGCCAGGAGCGGCTTCGCCGGGAAGGGAGGGAGGGGGGACCTAGACGTGAGCGGGTGATGGGATTCGAACCCACGACTCACGGCTTGGGAAGCCGTAGCTCTACCGCTGAGCTACACCCGCACCTGCCTGGCATTATAGCCATGTCATAGGGTCTGTCAAGCTCATCGGACGGACGACACAAATGAACCGGACTACCTATTTCTCGTAACTGCTCAGGTGCCGGGCATTTGTAGGCGATGTGCGACCTAGGTTGGCTTCGCAGACACGTTTGCAAACCAGATGCCCATGCGCTGGGCGCACAACCGTCAATGAAAGCGCGGCGGGCACGGTCGGAG
>DAOUBX010000039.1:0-21314 GCA_034432445.1 Anaerolineales bacterium | reverse complement strand
GCCTCCTGAGGCGTCCGGCGCCGTTTCTTAGCCGGTGGGATTTATCCCCCGGCGCCCCTTGCTGGCAAGCCGGTCACATCTCAGCCAAGGTATCCGGGATAATTCGTTGATCTCCAAGAGTCGCCACTACGCAGAACTGCACTGTTTCAGCACCGGGATCCCTGCTCGACAGGTCGTGTTCACTGCTTCACGCTGCCGAGCGTGATCCCTTCGATGAACTCACGTTGGGCTAGGAAGAACAGGATGATGACCGGCAGGGCGACGGTCAGCGACGCCGCCATCAGATAGGCCCAATTGACCTGGAACGAGCTGCGGAAGAAGCTCAGGCCCAGCATCAGCGTGTATTTCGACTGGTCTTGCAGGTAGATCAGCGGGGCCAGGAAGTCGTTCCAGGCGGCCTGGAAGGCGAAGATGGCCACCACGGCCATGGCCGGCCGTGCCAGCGGGAAGATGATGTACCAGATGGTCTGTCCGAGGCTGGCGCCGTCGATGCGCGCCGCGTCTTCCAGCTCGGGCGGGATCTGCAGAAAGTACTGCCGCAACAAGAAGATGTAGAACGGGCTGCCCAGAAAAGCCGGCAGGATCAGCGGCCAGAAGGTGTTGACCAGGCCCAGCTTCGAGAAGATGACGTATTGCGGGATCATCACCACGGGATAGGGCAGCATCAGCGTGGCCAGCAGAACGATGAACAGGAAGTTGCGGCCGGGCGCGCGCAGCCGGGCGAAGCCATAGGCCGCAAGCGTGCAGGAGAGCGTGTAGCCGACGACAGAGAAGACGGCGATGATCACCGTGTTGACGGCATAGCGGCCGAAGGGCAGCACCGTCAACGCCTCGCGGTAGTTCTGCCAGCGCGGCGGGTTGGGCCACCAGATGGGTGGCCGGGCGAACACGTCGTACTCCGGCTTGAGCGAGGAGGCGATCATCCAGTAGAGCGGCGCCAGAAACAGCACAGCCGCGCCGACAAGCAGCGCATAGCGCAGCACCAGCTTGGGTCCGCGCAGTTGCTGAATGTAGATCTCGTCGCGCTCGTCAGCCATCGCTGCGTTCTCCGGCGTAGAAGACCCAGAAGCGCTGCGAGCGCAACACCACCAGCGTCAGCGCCAGGATGATCAGGAACAGCATCCAGGCCAGCGCTGAGGCGTAGCCCATGGCGCGAAACTCGAAGGCCTGTTTGTACAGGTAGAGCACGTAGAACAGCGTCGCATCCAGCGGACCGCCGTTGGTGGCCACGAAGGCATTGGTGAAGGTCTGGAAGGTGCTGATGATGCTCAGGATCAGGTTGAAGAAGATGGTCGGCGTCAGCAGGGGGAGCGTCACGCGCCAGAAGCGCTTCCAGCCTCCGGCGCCGTCGATGGCCGCGGCCTCGTAAAGCTCACCTGGAATGGCTTGCAGGCCGGCCAGGTAGATCACCATGGCTCGGCCCCAGCCCCAAAAGCTCATCAGCACCAGCGCCGGCAGCGCCCAGTCTGGGTCCAACAGCCAGCGCGGCCCTACGATGCCGAACTGGTCCAGGATCAAGTTGACCAGCCCGCCGCGCGGGTCGAGCATCCACAGCCAAACCACCACGAAGGCCACGCCGGCCAGAACCGTGGGCAGGTAGAAGACGGTGCGAAAGAAGCGAATGCCGCGGATACGGTTGTGAACCAGCAGCGCCAGCCCCAGCCCGCCGATCATCTCCAGGGGTACGTAGGCCAGCGTGTAGAGCGTTGTCACCTTGAGCGCTTGCCAGAAGCGCTCATCGTTGGGCATCTTGACGGTGTAGTTGCGCAGGCCAACCCACACCGGGTCGGTCAGCAGGTCCCAACGCGTGAAGCTGATGTAGAGCGAATAGAGCATCGGCCCCACGGTCAAGAAGAGGAAACCGAGGAGCCAGGGGGAGATGCAGAGGTAGAAGGCAAGCGCCTCGCGCCGGCGGGCGCGGGTCATGGGGGCCATGATTCGCGGGGATAGCCACGAATTGCGCGAATTAAACGAAGGCAGAACATCCGCACACTTCGTGAAATTCACGCAATTCGTGGCAAGCTCGGTCGTTGTTGCGACTATCCGCCTTGCTCGGCCAGCAGCTCGTCCAGGGCGGACTGGGCCTCCTGCGCCGCGGCCTGCATCGCCGCCGCAACGTCGGCGTTGGGGTCGAGCAGAATGGTCTCCAGCGCCTTGCGCAGGGCCGGATCGGCGGTCTCGTTCCAGTAGGGGGTGAAGGTGTAGGCGCGCGGCTTGAGCTTGCCCAGCTCGTCGATCCACACCTTGTTGAAGGGATCACCGGCCACCTCAGGCAGGTCCGCCACCTCTTTCACCGCCGGCAGCGCCCAGTCCTTCCACACCTTGGCGCCCTCTGGGCCGACGTAGTAGC
This sequence comes from Anaerolineales bacterium, assembly GCA_034432445.1. Lineage (GTDB taxonomy): Bacteria > Chloroflexota > Anaerolineae > JAAEKA01 > JAAEKA01 > JANWYQ01. The sequence continues at coordinate 18,964 of DAOUBX010000039.1, read as the reverse complement.
TCAGAAACTGGCAGGCCTCCGGCAAGTGCTCGGTGGTGGAGGAGATGCCGAAGCCGCCCCAAAACAGGATGTTGGCTTCCTGCGCGCCAGAGGGTGTGCCCACCACGCCCAGGTCGATGTTGGGGTTGTTGCGCATGCCGGCCTGCGGCCAGCGGCCGAAGAGGCGCATGGCGGCTTTGCCGGTGTCGAACTCGCTGTTGCCGCCGCCGAACGCGCTCAGGTCAGCCGGCGGCGGCGCCACGGCGTACTTGTTGTACAGGTCGGCGTAGAACTGGGCAGCGCGGATGGTCTCCGGCGAGTCCATGTAGCCGACGTAGGACTTGCCGTCCTCGCTGATCAGGCTGCCGCCGGCCGCGGCCACCCAGTACTCGAAGCCGGTGGTCCAGGTGGCCGGCAATTGGATGCCATAGACGTCGGTCTGGCCGTCGCCGTCTGTGTCCTTGGTGAGCGCCTGCGCTGTCGCCAGCAGGTCATCCCAGGTCCAGCCAGCCTCCGGATAGGGCACACCGGCCGCGTCGAAGAGCTTTTTGTTGTAGTAGACTGCCAGCGTCGAGTAGTCCTTGGGCAGTAGGTAGAGCTGGCCGTTCACCTTGCCCGGCTCCAGCAGCCCCGGCAGATAGACGCCCGTGTCGAAGCCCAGGCCGGCCAGGCACTCGTCCAGCGGCAGGAACGCCCCCTTCTCCACGAACGAGGGCACCGCGTCGTCGCCGATTTGCATGATGTCGGGCGCGCGCTTGGCCGCGATCTGGGTCAGGAGGCGGGTGTAGTAGTCACGACCGGCCACAGCCTCGAGCTGCACGAGAATGCCGGGGTGTTGATCCTCGAAAGCGGCGATGATGGTTTGGTGGGGCGTCAGGCCCTCGCCGCTGTCGCCGGTGCCGGCGCGCAGGATGACTGCGCCGGCCTCCTCACCGGCGGGCGCTGGCCCGCCGACAGGGCCTGTCGGGGCATAGCAGGCGCTCAAAGCCACCACCAAAATCAGGCTTGTGATCGCTAACCGTGAAAAGGTTCTGCGCTTCATTAGACAGACCGCTCCTTCTTTGCTCATGTAGAGGGAAGCTCTCAGGAACGACGCAGGGCTGCTTCCCCGTGATCAAGCCGCTGCGCTTGACAGCATTATAGACCATCTCCGGGAGGATACAAACGCCCGCGATTCCCTCAGCACGTTGTGGCACCGGTCGGGCTTCATGCCGCAGCCGCTCATGCTGTGCTTGCAGCCCTGTAGGTGCAGTAGTCGACGGCCGTGCACTGCGGCAGGTTGCTCTTGTAGCCGGTGGTGGCGAGGATCATGAAGCCCCCCCGTCGGACCCCAGCCGAGGCGGATGCAATCTTTTAACAAAGAGTTAACCGTGCGCCGCCGGTTTGTTAACCTGAGGAGTCATGGACGTTAACCGGCGCGTAGTAGACTGCTGTTCGTGTGCGGTTGCGGCGGCGGATTCTTGCGCCATCGCAACGCAATTTTTGTGTCTGGAATCGATTGCTTGCTTAGAGGGCAAGCAGGAAAACCACTATTTCTCAGGAGGAGAAAGGTTTCTATGCGTCGCTACTTGTTTGTGGCATTGATCGTGCTCGCTCTGGTCGTGGCTGCTTGCGGTGGCCGCAGCACGCCGACCCCCACCCCCATGCCGGCTGCGCCGGCGCAGCAGCCCACCAACACGCCTGCTCCCGCAGCTCAACCCGCTCAGCCTGCTCAGCCAGCCCAACCGTCTACCAGGCCAGCCATCGCCGGTCCGACCGTTGAGCTTCCCGAGGTGAACCCGCTAGAGGTAACGGGTGACATCATCGTGGCGGGCAGCTCCACCGTCTTCCCGCTGACCGAGCGGATGGCCGAGCGCTTCCGTGACGAGGGCTATGCGGGCAACATCACCATCGACTCCATTGGCACAGGCGCCGGTTTCGAGCGCTTCTGCAAGGCGGGCGAGACGGACATCTCCAACGCCTCCCGTCCCATCAAGGACAGCGAGGTGGAGAGCTGCCGCGCTATCGGTCGCGAGCCGGTGGAGTTTCGCGTCGGCACTGACGCCTTGGCGGTGGTCGTCAACCCTAGCAACGACTGGATCGGCGCGGAGGGCCTGACCTTGGCGGAGGTGGCGAAGCTGTTCTCCAACGAGGTCACCAACTGGTCGGATGTGAACCCGGCGTGGCCGGCGCAGCCGGTGAAGCGCTTCAGCCCCGGCACCGACTCTGGCACCTTCGACTACTTCATCGAGGCCGTGATGGACCCGGCCTTCGACAAGAAGGGCGAGGAGGTCTTACTGTCGGCGGCCAACTTGCAGCTTTCGGAGGATGACAACATTCTGGTCCAGGGTGTGTCCGGCGACCCCTACGCCATCGGCTACTTCGGCTTCGCCTACTTCGAGGAGAACGTCGGCAAGCTGCGCGACCTGCCCATCGAGGGCGTGGCTCCCACGGCTGACACGGTCAACAGCGGCAAGTATCCGCTGGCGCGGCCGCTGTTCATCTACTCCGACGCCGGCGTGATGGCTGCCAAGCCGCAGGTCGCCGCCTTCATCAACTTTTACCTGACCTTCGTCAACGAAGAGGTCATCGACGTCGGCTACTTCCCGGCGTCACCGGCTGCCCTTGGCCTGGCCAAGGTCAACTGGCTGAATGCAACAATGAAATAGGGCTCACCAGCCTCTGTGATCTAAGAACAAGACCGGGAAGGGGCAGCGGCGGCATTGCGCGCCATCCTGCCCCTTCCCAGCGCTATTCCAGGCCAAAGGATCCGCCCATGCAAAAAGACTTATCCCGCACAGCCGTAGCGCCAGCCTTCGATCCTGCCATCGACTTGCGCCGGCGGCCCCGGATCGGCGAACAAATCATTCAGATCAGCTTATTGTTGTGTGGGCTGCTGTCGGTGCTGATCACGGTAGGTATCGTGGTGGTGTTGCTTTTTGACGCACTGGCCTTCTTTCGTCTGCCCGAAGTAACCCTGTTCGAGTTCTTTACCGGCACCGCCTGGCAACCGCAGATTCTGCTGTTCGGACTCTTTCCGCTCTTAAACGCCACCATGCTGACCAGCGCCATCGGCCTGTTGGTGGCTGTGCCCCTAGGGTTGATGATCGCCATCTATCTGAGCGAGTATGCGTCGCCGCGCGCGCGTGGCATTCTCAAGCCGGTCCTGGAGATCTTGGCGGGCGTGCCCACGGTGGTGTTTGGCTATTTCGCGCTCAACTTTGTGACCCCGATCTTGCAGGGCATCTTCGGCCGCGACGTGGTGGAGATCTTCAACGTGGCCTCGGCCGGCATCGTGATCGGCATCTTGATCATCCCGTTGATCAGCTCCATGGCTGAGGATGCGCTGAGCGCAGTGCCGAGGGCGCTGCGTGAGGGCGCCTACGGCCTGGGCGCTACTCGGCTGGAGACGGCCATCAAGGTGGTGCTGCCGGCAGCGATCTCCGGCATCGCCGCGGCTATCATCGTCGGCATGTCGCGCGCGGTGGGCGAGACCATGGTGGTGGCCATTGCCGCCGGCGCGGGCCCGCGCAACTTTGCCAGTTGGGGAGAGGCGCTGGGTGGCCTGAACTTCCTCAACCCCTTCAAGGCGGCCGAGACCATGACCGGCCACATGGTGCGCATTAGCGGCGGCGATTTGAGCTACGACTCCATTGACTACGACAGCATATTCGCCATCGGCCTGATGCTCTTCATCTTCACCATGATGTTGAACCTGATCAGCCGCTGGATCGTCAAACGCTTCCGAGAGGAGTATTGATCATGGCTGCTGACAAGCGTCCCAATGGCGCGTTTCCAGAGGGATCATCTTACGCCTCTTTTGTGCGCAAGCGGCGGCGCACCGGGACTTTTTTCCGCACGCTGTTCCTGCTGGCCACGGTGCTGGGCATCGTGATCCTGGCCGTGTTGATCCTGGACGTGGCCAACAACGCCTTTGGCTACGTAGCCGTGCAGAACCGCGTCGACCCCGAACGGCTGATCGACAGCTACTACAAGCAGCAAATGCTGTCCATGCCGCGCACCATCGCCAGCGAAGACGACGTGGTGTTGGCCGATGGCGTGGCGGCCCGGCCGGGCGCAATCGGCTTCTTCGGCTACGCCTACTACCAGGACCGCACCGACGAGCTGCGCGGGCTGACCATCGACGGCATTGCGCCGAATTCTGAAAACGCCGCCGACGCCGATTACCTGCTGGCCCGTCCGCTCTACATCTATACCAGCCAGGGCATTCTGCGCTCGCAGCCGCAAGTCTCAGCCTTCGTCAACTTCTACCTGAACAACGCGGCCGACGTCGCCGAGGAAGTTGGCTACATGCGCGCCAGCCAGACCGATCTGGCCAAGAGCCTGACCCTGTGGGAGCGCGCCACCGGGCTGACCGCATCGACCGTGGACACGCTCTTCCCGGCCAGCGGCGACATCCGCGTGGCCGGCAGCTCCACGGTGCAGCCGATCACCCGGCGCATGGCCGAGCGCTTCCAGGCCGAGACATCCTATAGCGGCCAGATCACCATCGACGGCGGCGGCACGCTGGCCGGCTTCGAACGCCTGTGTCGCACGCGCGACATCGATCTGGCCGACGCCAGCCGGGCCATGGAGCGTCCGGACGTGGCGGTCTGTCGCAACAACCGCATCGAGCCGTTGGCTTTCGAAGTCGCCGCCGACGCCATCACGGTGGTGGTCAGTCAGGAGAACCAGTTCTTGACCGGCGTGACGCGCGAGCAACTGCGCCAGATCTTCATCGGCGCCGAGCGCTGGTCCGAGGTGGATCCCAGTTGGCCCAACACGCCCATCCTGCGCTTCATCCCCGGCGCAGACAGCGGCACGCTGGACTTCTTCGTGGCCCAGGTCTTCGGCGACAACCTGGAGGACCTGCCCAAGGAAGACTTGCTGGCTATCCTGTCGGCCAACATCTCGGCGGGCCGCCTGCGGGCCCTGAACGCCGAACGCTCCCTGGTAGACCGCACGCAGGAAGAGATCTACGACCTGGTGGTCAGCGAAGTGGTGCGCCCCAACGTGGTGGAGAGCTGGTCGTTCACCGAGTCCCTTTTCAACAAGGCGGAGATCGAGGCCGAGGTGGCGAACATCCCCAACGCCGTGTTGGAGTTCAAAGCCTGGCTGAACTGGGACTTCATCACCTCCCCGCAATCGTCCAATCCGACGCTGGCCGGCATCCGCACCGCCATCCTGGGCTCCCTCTTTGTGACGCTGATCGCCTTCCTGGTGGCTGTGCCGCTGGGCGTGGGCGCAGCAACCTACCTGGAGGAGTATAGCAAGGGCACCAAGCTGGACGGCATTATCGAGACCAACATCAACAACCTGGCCGGCGTGCCTTCGATCATCTACGGTCTGCTGGGCCTGGCGGTGTTCGTGCGCTTCTTCGGCCAATTCACCAGTGGTATCGCTTTTGGCGTGGCCGACCCCAGCACAGCCAATGGCCGCACCATCATCTCGGCCGGTCTGACGCTGGGGCTGTTGATCCTGCCCCTGGTGATCATCAACGCGCGCGAGGCGATCCGCGCCGTGCCCAGGGCGTTTCGCGAGGCTGCGCTGGGTCTGGGCGCCACCAAGTGGCAGACCACCTGGAGCCACGTGCTGCCCAATGCCCTGCCCGGTATCCTGACCGGCGTGATCCTCTCGGTGTCGCGCGCCTTTGGCGAGACCGCGCCGCTGATCGTGGTGGGCGTCTCCACCTTCATCGTGGTCGATCCTTCGGGGCCTTTCTCCAAGTTCACCACGCTGCCGGTGCAGATCTACCAGTGGACCTCGCGGCCCCAAGAGGAGTTCCAGCGCATTGCTGCTGCGGCCATCCTGGTGCTGTTGTTCCTGCTGATCACTCTGAACGCCACGGCCATCTACCTGCGCAACCGGCTGAAGCGGAACTATTAGCGCCCACGAGCGCTGGACAGCTCATCGTTGGCAGTGGCGACTTGGGTCGCTCTGTGGCCTTAGAACGACTGAAGTCGTTACTACAAACCTGCGGAGACAACACATGGCACTAAACAACTCAACCAACGGCGCCCCTGTGAACGGCAAATACGCAGCCCAGGCGCACAATCTGAACATCTACTACGGCGGATTCCATGCCGTGCGCGACATCAACCTGAACATCGAGCGGCAGAAGATCACGGCGCTGATCGGCCCGTCCGGCTGCGGTAAGAGCACGGTGCTGCGCGCCTTCAACCGCATGAACGACCTGATCCCCATCGCGCGCACCGAGGGCGATGTGCTGTTCCACGGCAAGAACATCTACGACCCCGACGTGGACGCGGTGGAGGTGCGTCGCCGCGTGGGCATGGTCTTCCAGAAGCCCAACCCCTTCCCCAAGAGCATCTACGAGAACATCGCCTGGGGCGCCAAGATCAACGGCTTTAAGGGCAACATGGACGACCTGGTGGAGGACGCGCTGCGCAGCGCGGCGTTGTGGGACGAGGTAAAGGACAAGCTCAAGGACAGCGGCTACTCTCTCTCCGGCGGCCAGCAGCAGCGCCTGTGCATCGCCCGGGCCATTGCGATCAAGCCCGACATCATCCTGATGGACGAGCCCTGCTCGGCGCTGGACCCCATCGCCACCCTACGCATAGAAGAATTGATGAAAGAGCTGACTAAGCAGTATACTATCATCATCGTCACTCACAACATGCAGCAAGCTGCCCGTGTGTCCGACTATACCGCCTTCTTCACCGTCACGCCCGATCGCACCGGCTATTTGGAGGAGTTTGGCGCAACCAAGGAAATCTTCACGAATCCCAAGAGCAAGGTGACCGAGGATTACATCACGGGGCGATTTGGGTAATCGGTGTAACCGGTTTGTCCGATCACTGTTTACCTGTCACCGTTAACCGACCCAAGGACCACGACGATGGCAAGAACGAAAGTGCTCTTTCTTTGTACGGGAAACTCGGCGCGCAGCCAAATGGCCGAGGCATTCTTGCGCGCATACGGCGGCGCACAGTATGATGTGTACAGCGCCGGCCTAGAACCGAAGGGCATCCACCCGCTCACCCGACAGGTGATGGCGGAGGTGGGGCTCGACCTGGCCGGCCAGAGGTCAAAGGACGTAACCGAGTATCTGGGTAAGGTGAACTTCGGTTACTTGATCACCGTGTGTAGCCACGCTGAAAAAAACTGTCCGACGACCTTCCTGGGCGTTGGCAATCGCCTGCACTGGTCTTTCGAGGACCCAGCGGCCTTTGAGGGCAGTGCTCACGAGACTCTGGCAAAGTTTCGCCAGGTGCGCGACCAGATCGAGCAGCGCATCCAGGAGTGGTTGGCTAGACAACCTACTGCGGCCTAAGCCCGCGACCATAGTTGCAATTATCCATCGGAGGCCAGCAAAGAATGACAGGAAGACATGCATTTGAGGCTGCCCTGCAGGCGTTGCAGGATGACGTTTTGGTACTTGGCGACCGGGTCGAGAAGGCGCTCTTGGCGTCCGTGGATGCCCTAAAGACCCGCGACTTTGCGGTTTCGCGCACCCTCATCACCGAGGATAAGGCCATCGACGCCTTGCGTTACAAGATCGAAGGTGACGCCCTGACCCTGATTGCCACGCAACAGCCTATGGCCGGCGACATGCGCACGATTGCTGCAGCGCTGATCATCGCTAATGAATTGGAGCGCATCGGCGACTATGCTAAGGGCATTGCGCGCATCAACATCAAGATCGGCGACGAGCCGCTGATAAAGCCGCTCATCGACATCCCACGCATGGCCGAGATCGGCCAGCGCATGGTACACCGCTCGCTGGAGGCCTTTGTCACCCGCAACCTGGCGCTGGCGCAGGCGGTCATCGAGGACGATGAGCTGGTGGATGCGCTGTACGACCAGGTGTACAGCGAGGTGTTGACGCTGCTGTTCAGCGATGTCACTAAGATCCGTCAGGGTAACCTCCTGGTGATGGCGGCGCATAACTTGGAGCGCGCCGCCGACCGCGCCACCAACATTTGCGAGCGGGTGATTTACTGCATTACCGGTCAGCTTGTCGATACCGGTTGGGAGAACGACGTGCCATGACGAAGAACGTGCTCTTTCTCTGCACCGGCAATTCCTGCCGCAGCCAAATGGGCGAGGGCTTGGTCAACCACTTTTTGGGCGATCAGTGGCAGGCTTACTCAGCGGGCACGAAGCCTTCGGGCTACGTGCACCCGCTAGCTGTCCGCGCCATGGCTGAGCTGGGCATCGACATCAGCGCCGGCCGCTCCAAGCATCCCGATGAGCTGCGCGACGTGACCTTCGACCTGGTGATCACCGTGTGCGACGACGCAGCCGAGGACTGCCCGTTGTGGCTGCGCGGCGGCCGCGTGGTGCACCACTCCTTCTATGACCCGGCCAAAGCGGAGGGCACGGAAGAGGAGCGCATGGTCGTCTTCCGGCGCATTCGCGACGAGATCAAAGACTGGGTGGTGCCGTTCCTTTCCCAGGCGGTCACAGTGGGAGGAAATTGATAAGCGCCAGGACAGCAGGCAACATCCTGCTGGTCATCTTCGGTGGACTGATCATCTTCCACGTCAACCGCGGTAAAGTTGGTTTTCACCCCTATCACGCTCGTTGCAGCCCTGTTGATGCTCAGGCTGGCGATCGAGAAGTAAAGGTTCCCCCTTGCGCCATTTTCCGGCTTTCTGCCGGAAAATGGCGCTTTGCACCACGTTCGCGTGGTTGGGGCTTGGTAATGCGGTGCAGCCTGTTGCGCGGCGTAAGCGTCACCCGCGGCCGATCATCGCCGGCTCTCTCGCCTCGACCCAGGGAACGACGCACAGCACGTCGGGGAAGGGCCGCATGGGGGTGATGGACACGTAGCCCTGCGCCACGGCGACGCTGTCTTCCCAAAGGCCGGCGCCGTTGCGCCGACTGCGTAGGTCGCCGTTTTGGCGCACGGCCCGGATGACGCCCGACGTAGCGCCGTCGGCCACGAACTGATACTTGCCCAGGAACGTCTCAGAGCCGAAAGTGGTGATCTGCACCCCGGTTAGTCGGCTGAGGGGCACGTTGGGCACGTTGACGTTGAACACGGTAGGCGTGCGATCGACGCCGTGCTGCCACAGCGCCATGGCCTGCCGTATGGCCCGGCCTGCAGTCTCCCAGTGGGCCTCTCCCGTTCCCCACCAGTCCAGGGAGACGGCGAGGGCCGAGTAGCCCACCAGTTGCGCCGTGAGCGCTGCGCCCACCGTACCGGAGTAGAGCACGTCGTGGCCCAGGTTGAGGCCGGCGTTGACCCCGCTCACCACCAGGTCCACCGGCTCGGCGCCAAAAGCGCCGCTCAACCCGATGTGGGCGCAGGCCGCGGGCGTGGCTTCCAGGGCGTAGGCGGTGACGTGAGGGTAGCGTTGGCCATCTACCGGAAAGGGAGTGTAGTTCAGCGACGAGCTAGGCGGATGCGCCGGGCCGTAGCCGCTGTGATTGTGGGTCGGAGCCACGATGAGCACCGAACCCCAGGCTGAGAGCACCTGCGCCGCAGTCCACAGGCCGGGCGCGTCGATGCCGTCGTCGTTGGTGAGCAGAAAACGCATTAGTCTTGCTCCTTCCACGCACGGCGGGCCGCGGTCAGACGCTGAATCTCGCTGGGCAGGGCCGCGCGCCGGCCAAACGCGTCGACGCGCGGGCCGCGATGGCCGTAAAGACGCTGTAGCTTGGCCAGAGTGAGGGGTTGTGACTCCCTCGCAGCTGCAGGGACTGACGTCACAGGCCGTTTGCCAGACTGGTTCTTGGTCATAGTCATCTCCTGAAGAGTTGGTGGTCAGCCAGAACCTCGGCAGTGGTCATGGCGCTCAAGGTAAACCCGATGCGAGGCGGTGATTGCCGAAGTCCGCTTGCTGCTTGTCGCACGCTGCCAAGTATGGCATAGTTACATTAACTTCTGTTTCTAGCCCATCGCTAGTTGGGTAAACAATTCGCGAACAAATCGTTAGGAAAGAGGACTAGCATGAACAACCCAACCAAGCTGCGCGCAGAGCGGTTGATCCCTAAGATCAAGGACCTACGCGCCCGCGCCATCACCCTTGAGCAGAGCCACCAGGACGAGATCCTGCGCATCGAGCCGAGCTACCAGGCCAGCGCGCGCAACCTGCTGCATTACCTGGCGTTGCGCCAGGTCGATTTGCGGCCCATTCAGACCGAGCTGGCTGCGCTGGGCTTGACCTCGCTGGGCAGCCGCGAGGCGCAAACCCTCAGCTCACTGGACACGGTGCTCACTGCGCTGCACGCCCTGGCCGGCCAATCCTGGCAACCGGATCAATCGCCATCTCCGCTGGCGAGCGTGGACGCAGGATCGATCATGCTCGACTATCACAGTGAGCTGCTGCTCGGTTCGCCGGCCGGCAAGCGCTCGGTGCGCATCATGGTCACCATGCCCAGCGAGGCCTCCTGGGACTACCTGCTGGTGCGCAACCTGCTGGCGGCCGGCATGGACGTGATGCGCATCAACTGTGCGCACGACGACGAGCAGGCCTGGCTGGGTATGGTCAACAACCTACGTCGGGCTGAACGCGAGCTGGGCCGCAGCGCCAAGATCTACGCCGACCTGGCCGGCCCCAAGCTGCGCACCGGCGCGATCGAGCCCATCGGCCGGCTGGTCAAGTACCGACCGCGGCGCAACCTGCGCGGCGAGGTGATCGAGCCGGCGCAAATCTGGCTGACGCCGGCCGACGCGCCGGAGACCGCGCCGCCGGGCGTACCCACCACCCTGCCCATCGAGCGCCACGTCATCGAACCCGCCCAGCCGGGCGATGTGATCGAGTTCAACGACACCCGCGGCAAGCATCGCGACCTGCAGATCGTAGAGGCCATGGGCAACTCGCGGCTGGCCACAGCGGTCAAGACGGCCTACGTGGAACAGGGCATGCCGGCCCGGCTGGTGCGCGATGGCGAGGCGCTGGCCGAGGGTGTGTTTGGGCCGCTGCCTGAGGTGGTGGCGCCGCTGGAGCTGGCCGTGGGCGACCTTTTGGTGCTGACCCGCGAGGGCATCCCCGGCCGGCCCGCCGTGCGCAACGCCGAGGGCAATGTGGTCGAGCCGGCGCGTATCCCCTGCTCGCTGGAGGCCGCCTTCGAGTCGGCCGAGCCGGGCCAGATCATCCGCTTCGACGACGGCAAGATCGGCAGCCGGGTGGTCTCCAACGATGGGAACGAGATCGTGGTGCAGATCAGCTACACGGGCCCGCGCGCGGCCAAGCTGCGGTCGGAAAAGGGCATCAACCTGCCCGACACCGCGCTGGCCATCTCGGCTCTGACCGAAAAAGACCTGCACGATCTGGAGTTCCTGGTCAAGTATGTGGACATGGTCGGCCTCTCCTTCGTGCGCACCCCTGAGGACGTGCTGCTGTTGGAGCAGCGGCTGGAGGAGCTGGGCGGCTCCGAGATCGGCGTGGTGCTCAAGGTGGAGAACCGCGAGGCCTTCGAGAACCTGCCGCGGCTGCTGCTGACGGCCATGTACTCGCCGCCGGTGGGGGTGATGGTGGCGAGGGGCGACCTGGCCGTGGAGGTGGGCTTCGAGCGGCTGGCCGAGGTGCAGGAGGAGATCCTCTGGCTGTGTGAGGCCGCGCACGTGCCGGTGATCTGGGCCACCCAGGTGTTGGAAGGCCTGGCCAAGACCGGCTCCCCCACGCGCGCCGAGGTATCCGACGCGGTGATGAGCGGCCGCGCCGAGGCCGTGATGCTCAACAAAGGGCCCTACATCGTGGAGGCGGTGCGCTTCCTCAACGGCGTGCTGGAGCGCATGCACGCCCATCAACACAAGCGCCGCTCCATGCTGCGCAAGCTGTCGGTCTCCGAGCTGGATTGACGCAAAGTTGCCAACTTACCGAAAGTTGGCAACTTTGCGCTGCCATGCGAAGCGTTAGCGATTTCTTTGGAGGGCATTAACTCGCCTTTCGCAGGCCGTTAACCAAGGTGTGGCATGATGGGGGTGAAGCGACAGGCTTCCACATCACGCGAGAGGAAGGACCACGAACCTAGCCGTGACCAGCCTTACCCCCACCGCCCCACGAACGGCGTGGCCACAGCATGCTGCCAGCAGCCTGGACGAAAGCCAGCGCCGTTTGTCGCAAGCTTTCGAAACGGCCTTGCGCCTGCCCTGCGATGACCACACCCCCTTCATCATCTTCAGCGACCACCACCGCGGCGACCGCAGCAAGCTAGACGCTTTCGCCCCCAATCGCCATCTCTTCATCCAGGCGTTGCAGCACTATTACGACCACGGCTACACCTACATCGAGGCCGGCGACGGCGACGAGCTGTGGAAGGGCTGGCGCTTTGCCGCCATCGAAGCCGCCAACGACGACGTGTTCGAGCTGCTGCACCGCTTTCACCGTGCGGGCCGGCTGCACTTGCTCTTCGGCAACCACGAAGCGTTGCCCGGCGGCTATTTGCTGGACAAAGGAGGGCTGCCGCTGCGCGAGGCGGTCGTGCTGGAGCGTCGCCGCGCCGGCCAGCGCATCTTCGTCACCCACGGCCACCAGGCCGATCCGTCCAACAACCGGCGGCTGCGCTTCAATCGCCTGGTGGTGCAGCACCTGTGGACGCCGCTGCAGGCCGCCGGCCTGGCCAGCCTGGCCGGCCCGGCGCAGCCCATCGCCTTTCAGGCCTACGCGGCTGTGGACCTGCGCATCGAGGGCTGGGCGGCAGCGCACCGCCAACTGACCATCAGTGGCCACACCCATCGCCCGGTGATGGCCCGCCCCGGCGCGGCGCCCTATTTCAACACCGGCGCCTGTCTTTTTCCGGGCCAGATCACCGGCATCGAGATCGTCGGCGGCTGCATCCAGCTCGTGCGCTGGACGTCTCACGTTGGCCGTAGCAACGAGGCGGTCCGCCGCCACGCCGTGACCCCGGCTATTCCGCTGAGCAGCTATCACTAGTCTCCGTTGCCATGCTGGATCGGCTGGCCGACGACCTGCCAGACTTCACCGAACCGGCCGACCTGCAGCGCTGGTTTGCCCGCTACGGGACGCAGTAACCGCGGCTCTGTACCAACTCAACAGACTGCCCCATGAGAAAGGCGGCTGGAGCATACGCGTGATAGCGTCTGCTCCAGCCGCCTTTTTGTGTCCGGCTCTCATCTTGCACGTACACGGTCCGATTCAACGCCTGCGGACCTAGCTGGGGAGCCGCCAGGCGTACCGGTTGCCCGGATCGGGGACGATGGCGTCGGGGGCTGCCATCCACGAACCTTCGGCCACGAATACACAAATGCCCCGCCGCCGCAGCGGCTATTCGTGCATTCGTGCCCTATTCGTGGATGGCTCTCTGGATTGCCCGGCTCTGGCACGATGGTGTCGGGGCGGCCGTCCACGAACCTTCGGCCACGAATACACGAATACTGCGCAGCCGTAATTCGTGCATTCGTGCCCTATTCGTGGATGGCTCTGCGGATTGCCCGGCTCCGGCACGATGGTGTCGGGCTGGATGAAGCGTCCCAGTGCGGGGTTATACCATCTCGCGTTGTAAAAGTACAGCCCGATTGTACTCTCTTCCCGCTGGCCTGTAAAGCGCCATGCGAAGTAGTCGGCGTCGTGCCCCAGGTGTAGCGAGTCTCGCCCCAGGCCTTGTAGCGCAGCTCGCCGTACTTCCCGCCGCTCGCGTTGGCGGTGACGGCCGTGCTGCCTAGGTGGTCGGTCAGCAGGTAGTACAGCGTGCTGTTCTCGCGAATGGCCACGCGCTGCCCGTCCGCGTAGTAGTACTTGCGGATGGTACTCCCCGCCTGTTCGTAGTAGTCACCGATGTAGACCGTGGTCACGCCGTTGATGGTGGCCTTCACCCGCCGGCCATCGCCATCGTACACGAAGCTGGCCGCCGCCCCGCCGCTCACGCTCGTCAGCCTGTTCTCCGCGTCGTAGGTCAGGGTGTAGCTGGCGCCCACGTTCCGCTGCACCACGTTACCGTTGCAGTCGTAGGTGAAGGCGTAACTCCCCGCCGTGGCCACCGCATGGGGCTTGGTGGCCGCCGTCCCTGCGCTACAGCCGCTCACAGACGCGTTATACTTGTAGTTTCCTATCCCCGTCTTGCTCGTCAGGTTGCCATTGGCGGTATAGGCGTAACTCTCCGGCCCGTAGGCGCCCCCGCTTCCCCCGCTGGCCTGCGCGGTTTTGAGCCGGTGCAGGGCATCGTAGCTGAAGCTCTGCGTCTGGGTGCCGCCCGCATTGTAGTCCTTGATGGTCAGGACGTTGCCCGCCGCATCGTAAGCATACTCCAGGTTCTGCAACCCCTCGTAGGGGCTGGTAGGCCCGGTCTTTATCCACTGCAGGCGGAAGTTGTCGGTGCGGTAAATGTAGTCGGTGGTCAGTACTCCGCTGGTGCTGCCCAGCCTGCGCAGCTCCACCTGACCCCGAGCGTTATACACAGTATCGCCCACGTAGTACGTGTTGCTGCCGCTGACGGTTTTCAGCAGTCCTTGGGCGTTGTAGGTGAAGGTGACAGCCTCGTTGTCACCAGGATAGGTCATCGTCACCACCCGGTTCAGGGCATCGTAGCCCCACTGGGTCACGAACGTGCCCCCAGCTGGGGCGTTGATGACTTTCGTCTCCTTGGTCACCCGACCTCGCGTATCGTACTCCCAGCTGGTGTTGCCCGACGGGTCGGTCATGCCCGTGCGCCGGCCTTTGCCGTTCGTCCCTTGGTCGCACTTGTATTCGACGTTCAAGCTAGGGGTGTTGGTGGGACAATTGGTGTCCGTCCGGTAGTGCTTGCCCGTCGGCCGGTTGAGGGCATCGTGGTAGAAGCAGATGGTCTGCTTCCAGGCATCGGTCTGCCGCGTCAGGTTGCTGGCCGCATCGTAGGCGTAGGTCCATTCGCCCATGTTGGGGTCCTTCACCTTGGTCTTGCGGCCCGCCAGGTCATACTCTACCTCTATGGCCGCGTTGTCCGGCCCTGTCACCTTCGTCAGCCGGTCGGCGACGTCGTAGGTGTAAGTGGTCACGCCGTCGGGCGTGGCAGTCCACGCCGGTTGTGGACAAGCCGCACCGGGGTTGGTCCCCACTGCGCCCAGATAGTCCTTGACGCTGATCAACCGCCCCAGCCCGTCGCTCTCCTGGATCGTCTGGAAGTAGCGATAGGTGCCGCCGCTGCTCTGCTCGTACACCACCGCAGTCTGGCGGTTCCTGTTCCTCAACCGAGTGGATCTGTTCCCGCATCACCGCATCAAGGGCGAGGAACCTCCCCTCCCGTTAACATAAGCATAGGCTCTGGTGGGCAACGCCACACTTGCCGCCACGGCGACGACCACCAACCAGCGCACTGCGTAAGCTATTCGAGAGCCGAGCATAGGTTCTCCTCCGAGCCGAACTCCGCCTGCGGGTTCACTGCCTGGCCCGCAGGCTGCCGCTTGCACTGCCGAAATTTCAGCGCCTTGCGGCCCCGTTGTCAAGACCCCAATTTTCTCGTAGAGGATTGTCCTAGCTTCCTAGTAGCGCGTGCAAACTTGCGAACACCACCGTTCACTGTTCACCGAATACCGTTCACCGTTTACCGATCACCGATTACCGACCACGACTGCCGCCTGCCCATTTGCGTTGCCAGGCACGCGGCGCAGCTTTTGCAGCGCGCCCAGCTCGCTGGGGTACACCCGCTTCACGCCATCCCCCAAACCTCGTTCGATATCGCGGATGTTACGCACCAGTTGGTGCATGCCCAATACCTCCACCGACGCCGTCTGGTCGCTGCCCCACATGGCGCGGTCCAGCGTGATGTGACGCTCCACGAAGCACGCGCCCATCGTGACCGCCGCCCAGGTCGGCGCCAGCCCCACCTCGTGGCCCGAATAGCCGACCGGCACATGGGGGAAACGCTGCTTCAACGTGCCGATCATGCGCAGGTTCAGCTCCTCCACCGGGCAGGGATAGGACGACGTGGAATGGGCCAGCAGCAGGCCGGCCGTCCCGACCGCCGCCACCGCGGCCTCGATCTCGTCCATCTCTGACATGCCGGTGGACAGGATCAACGGCTTGCCGGTGGCCCGCATGCGTCGCAGCAGGCCGTGGTCGGTCAGCGAGGCCGAGGCCGCCTTATAGGCCGGGGGATCGAATTGCTCGATGAAGTCTACCGACGGCTCGTCCCAGCAGGAGGCGAACCAGAGGATGCCCCGCTCGCGACAATGGCGGTCGATGGCCGCATACTGCTCGGCGTCGAACTCCATGCGGCGGCGATAGTCGATGTAGCTCAGCCGGCCCCACGGGGTGTCGCGCTGGACGTCCCACTGGCTGCGGGGCACGCACAGCTCTGGCGTGCGCTTCTGGAACTTGACCGCGTCGCAGCCGGCAAAGACCGCGCCGTCGATCAGCTTCTTGGCCAGCTCTAGTGAGCCGTTGTGGTTGATGCCGATCTCGGCAATGACGAACACCGGCCGGTTGTCGCCCACCAGGTGGTCGCCGATTTTCCCGCAGGTAGAGGTCCACATGTCGTCCTTCCTTGATCAAGGCGAGGTTTACACTTGAAACGGCGGTTGCCAAAGTCTTGAGCTGCACATCTATGCTTTACGTATCGTTCAGAGATCACCGGCGAACTGCGGTCTGTGTGCCGGCGGTAGCCGCCCGGTTATGAAGTAACCGGGCTACACAACGGCGCCGGTTCAAACCGGCTAGATGGCGCACGATCAAGCCCCGTTGACGGGGCGCTGTTTGCCAGCCGGGGGCTTGAGCCCCCGGCGGCTGCCGCAGATCCGTGGGTTACGCCAGCAGCGTGACGTGCCTGATCTGTCCGGCTGGTAGCCGGACCTACGAGCTACGTGCTCACATGCGATTAGGGCGCCAGCCGGGGCCGCCCGGTTATGAAGTAACCGGGCTACACAACGGCGCCGGTTCAAACCGGCTTTGTCGCACAGCACCGAGCCCCGTTGACGGGGCGCTGTTTGCCAGCCGGGGGCTTGAGCCCCCGGCGGCTGCCGCAGATCCGTGGGTTACGCCAGCAGCGTGACGTACCTGATCTGTCCGGCTGGTAGCCGGACCTACGAAGGTTGGCTCACCGGCTGACCCACGGTGCGCAGCTCGTGCAGGTGATGGCGGTACCAGGTGACGCCCACATGGCGACGGTTGATGGTCATCAGCTCCGGCCGGCGTTCCAGCAGGGCCAGGATGTCAGCCAGGCCGAAGAGCGGGTTGGTCGGGTAAAGGACCTCGAAGATGGCCTGGATCAGCAGGTAGTCCTCGTGGTAGTCCAGGGTCCAGCGATGCGTGTGCGCCGGGTTGCGGCCCGTTTCCCAGGCGACGTTGCCCACGCGAAAGCGCTCCGGCTGCTCCCACAGGTAGGGCGTGGTGTGCTCGCGCTCGAAGCGATGGCACACGGCAGCGATGTGCCGGTGCGACGTGCCGCCGTTCTGGATCGGCAGCAGGCGCTTCAGCTCCTCGACGTCGAAATAGGAGTGCACCTCCTTGCCCAGCGCCAGGCCGATGAAGGCCACCGACGAGTACTGCGTGATCAGCACGTCGCAGTTGGCGATCATCTCGCCGGTGTTACCTTCGGCCAGCACCAAGGCCCGCGGGGCAAGACGCTGGATCTCGCGGTAGGAGCGATGGAAATTCTCGTTGGGGTGCAGCTTGAAGATCAGCGGCCGGCCGGCGGCGATCTCCAAGGCGCGGCGGATAAAACGCTCGCGGTCGTCGCGCTTGAAGGTCTCGCGCGTGTCGGAGGTGGCCACCAGCACGTAGCCGCGATAGGGAAAGCGGTTGCGGTAGAAGCGGGCGGCGTTGTCGAAGTTGGGGATGCCGGTGACCGCGATCTTCTCCGGCCGCACGCCTTTGCGAATGAACAGGTCGCGATAGCCCTCCGAGGCCACGCAGAAGACCTGATAGGCGTCCGACAGCCCCATGGTGGCCGTGCTGGCCAGGTAGCGCGGCAGGCCCAGGTGCTTGCACAGGTGGAACATGAGGGCTTCTGGGTCGGTCATGCCCTCCTGGATTAGCACGATGGGGTTACGGCGGATGTTACGCTGCACGATCAGGTCGGTGGTGGTGATCACCAGGTCGTAGTCGTGGCGTCGCCCGCCGTAGTCCACCGGTAGATTGCGCTCCTCCAGGTAGGTAGACGCTGTCGCGCAGCAGCGCGGCCGGATACACCAGGTCGGCCAGCTCCGCCGTCGGCGCCAGGTTGGCGGCCAACACGGGAAAGCGGGCGTGGCGGCGGATGGCCGCGGCCAGGCGCCGCGGCCCCAGGTCCAGATCGTGGTTGCCGAGCACGGCTGCGTCCAGCCCCATCTGATTGTAGAGATGATAAACCGGGTGGAGCAGGCCGTTGGCAGTCAGGTCGTCGAAAACCGACCCCGCCAGCTCATCGCCGGCCGACAGCAGGAGCACGTCTGAAAACGGGTCATCCTGGCATTGGGCGCGCAGGCGCCGTGCGCGGCCGGCCACGTGCGACAGGATGGGAGGGTTGCCTGGCTGTTCGAGGCGGCTGATCTGGCCGTGGAGGTCGTTGAGGTGGAGCAGGTGCAGACGGAAAGGCTGCGTCACACGCCTGCGCGCCGTTGGCAGGCTAACCGTGCTGGAGGAAGCGGCGATGGTGACCGGGCCGGCGCTGGCGTCGCCCGCCAGGACAAAACAGGCCCGATCCGCCATGGAAGCGGCGGGCGTGGCAAAGGGCAGCAACTGCAGCGGGTTTGGCGCCATAGTTCGTGTTGGCGGCGGCCTGCGCGTGCCCTAGCGAGCACAAGCGGCGCAACCACGCTTATTGTGCCAGTTCTTGGTCAACAGCAAGCCAACCCCAGGTTAACGTTTGGGAAAGAGTGTGCTAACGGCGGTGGGCAACGGTGTCCAACGCCCGCGATCGGCGCTGCGCGGCCAGCCCGCACGCCGCCGGTCTTTGACAAAGAGCGGGCAGTCCCCTAGAATGGTTGTGTTACTACTGGCGTTTAGTGCTAAAAAGAAGTAACTGCTCAGGTGCCGGGCATTTGTAAGCGATTTGCGACCTAGGTTGGCTTCGCAGACACGTTTGCAAACTAGATGCCCATGCGCTGGGCGCACAACCGTCAATGAAAGCGCGGCGGGCACGGTCGGAGACCGGCCCGAGCGATTTTCAGGTTAGAATCCAA
>DAOUBX010000038.1:0-33695 GCA_034432445.1 Anaerolineales bacterium | reverse complement strand
GGCCCAGCTTACGGCTTCTCGACCGCGGCGCTGATCGACGAGGACACGCCGCTGGACGGGGGACACAGCGACTACGCCCGCGGCAAGGTGGTCTGCGAGCGCTTGCTGCAAGCCGCGGCCCAGCAGCGCGCTACGACGACAGCCGGCTGCGCCGGCACCTGAACTTCCGGCCCCGCTACACCTGGGCGCAGACGGTGGCCGAAACGCTGACCTACGACTAGAAAAGACAACCATGCCCACCAAACTCGGCTTCTACCTGCACTCCTCGCAGAACAACCATGGCCTGTGGGACCTCTTCCAGCGCATCAAGCCGCCGGTGATCCTGATTCACTGCGAGGCGAAGGACGACATCCTGTTGACCCAAATGCGCGAGTGGCGCGCGCCGCAGACCTTCGTGGTCGGCCGGTTGGGGATCGACAAGAGCGAGCAGGACGCGTTTCTGGATGACCCTGATCCGATTGCGGCCGGCCAGCGGCTGGCCGACAAGGTGTTCAACAAGGACCGCAGCTTCCTGCTCAAGCGCTACCCGGACAACGCCAACGGCAAGCTGTTGGTGGACGCCTGGATGAGCCTCAACGAGCCGATCCCAGGGCCGTCGTGGGAGGAGTGGCCGCGGCAGACCGCGGCGTGGCAGCGGGAGACGCTGGCGCGGCACCGCCGCTATGACCTCCTGCAGGTGGCCTTTCGCCGCCGCTTGCGCGAGTATATCCCCGATGTCGAGGCCGTGGCCTTCAACTTCGGCGCGGGCAACTTCAAGCACGCGCAGCAGTACCTGGACCTCTACCCGCAGACGCTGCAGGAGTACACCTACCTCGGCTTCCACGAGTACGGCTGGCCGGCCATGAGCAAGCACCTAGCCTCAGGGCCCGTCAAGACCGACGCCGGACTGTTTCCGGCCATTCTGCAGGGCCTGCGGGCCCGCTACGGCGACCGGCACAAGGCCATCATCACCGAGGCCGGCTTGGCGCGCGCCCACCTGCACGCCGGGGCCAAGGAAGGCGACGTCGGCTGGCTGAACGAGGCTGAGCCGTTGACGCAGGAGGAGTACTGGCGGTCGTTGGCCTGGTACAACGACCTGCTCAACGCCGAGCCGGCGGTGATCGGCGCCTGTTTGTATCAGGTGGGCTGGATGCATGAGTGGCGCTCGTTCCGCCTGCTGGGCGACGACAACGAGGGCCGGCCGATTCGCCTCATGGACTGGATCGCCGAGCGGCTGTCGGCGACCCAGTAGCCGCTTTGTAGTGGCGACTTTAGTCGCTCTGCAGCGCCCGGACGACCGAAGTCGTTACTGCGCAGGACTTCGCCCGTCGCGACGTCGCCTTGTACCAAGGAGTTTCGCCGATGACCATCACCTTTCATGGCCGTGTCCTGAACGACGTCGGCACGCCGCTGAGCCAGGCTGCCGTGATGCTGACGGCCTCGCTGGACGTGCTGGGCAGGGATCCCCAAGCGGCCGTCCTCGGCGCCGGCGTGAGCTGGACGCGGCCGCTGGCCGGCTTCAGCGGCAGCCTCTGGAGCTGCTGGCAGCGCCACGTGGCCCCGCGCGTGGCCGGCCTCACGTGGGAAGCCTTTCGCCGCGACGCGCCGACCTACAACCCCTCCCTGCGCAGCGCCGCCGGTCGCTTCCAGGCTGACCGCGCCTACGTGCTGCCGGAGAACCGCTCCTTCGCCGACACGGGCGACGTTGCGCCCGAAATTGCCTGGGACCGCGAGCTGACCGGCTTCGACGGCACCGTGTGGGAGGCTTGGCGACGCTTCGTACAGCTCAAGGTCGTGGGCGTGCGCTGGCCGGAGTTTCGCACGCTGATGCGGCAGGCCAACCCGCACTTGGCCCAGACCGGCGACGCGCTGCGCAGCCACGAGCGCTACCGGCTGCCGCGCCACCCAGTCCTGACCGAGCACCACCGCCTGGCCATCTGCGACCGCCGGGGCCGCTTCAGCTTCGACCGCCTGCCGGCCGGCGCTTATCACCTGGAAGTTTGGGCCGACGGCTACCGCCGCCTGCGCCGCGCCATCGTCCTGACCGCGGACACGGCCCTCGACCTGGCGCTGGAGGCCATTCCGCTCTTCGACGACCGCGCCGACCCCTTCGTGCGCACGGCCGGCCGCGAGCTGGTCTTCGGCGGTCGCGCCCTGCGCTTTGTCGGCGTCAACCTGCGCGGGCTGGTGCACTACGGCGACAAAGCCACCTTGCCGTTCACCGAGGAGCGCACGCAAGCGGAGCAGCTACAGTCAGCCTACGAAATGGGTGCGCGGGTCGTGCGGGTGTTCCTCCCCAGCGAGCACGCCGACACCCAGCAGACCATCGACCGCTTCGAGCGCCTGCTGGGCAAGATGCGCGCCGGCTTTGCCGACATGTTCCTGATCGTGGCCCTGACCAACCTCTACGCCGACACGCCGTTCAAGCTGGCCGGCGACCGGGAGTTCTACGCCCGAACGCCGGACAACTATGAGTTGTTGGGGCCGGCCTGGTTTAGCGAGGGCTACAAGCGCCACTACCTGCCCTTCGTCACCGAGGTGGTCAAGCGCTTCCGCGGGGAGCGGCAGATCCTGGCCTGGGAACCGGGCAACGAGTTCAAGGTGGACCACAACCCCGAGCTGTTGGTGCAGTTCATGCACGCTATGGCCCGCGCCATCCGTGGCCTGGACGGCAACCACCTGATCACCACGGGCATGATCAGCACCCGCCATGCCTACATGCAGCACAGGCCCGAACTGCGCCGCAAGCTCTACGACCACCCTGTGATCGACTTCATCACCGTCCACGCCTACAACGGCAAGAACAAGGAGGACGACAGCGACCTGGCGCGCGACTGCAACAAGCCCTTCATCGTGGAGGAGGCCGGGTTCAGCCGCGCAGGCGGCGACGAGCCGGACGAACCTGGTCTGCACCCGTGCCAAAACAGCGACCGCTCCCCCTGCGTCCAGGCCGACATGGACAAGTGGTTTGGCCGGGGCGCTTGCGGCTACATGCAGTGGGGCTTCATGGCCGGCGGCGACAACGGCGATGGCGATACTGACAGCGGTATGGGCCCTCGCTTTCACGGCTACGACTGGGAGCCGCTGCGCGCGACCTACCGGCATCGCGCCGATGCGTTGTGGCAGGCGGCGCCGGCCATCGCCGATCACCGACCGCTGGCGCGCGTGGAGCCATCGGGCCCTGCCAAGATGACGCAGACGACGCAAGCGGTCAAGCTGCAAGCCGCGCCGGCCATGCTGGCGCAGGCCGCCGCCATCCAGCCGGCCGGCCAGCTCATCACCACGACGCGGGTCAAGGTGCGCCGCACACCCGGCCACCTCAACACGCTGGCCGGCGACGTGCTCGGCGTCGCCCGGCCCAAGACGCGCGTGCAGCCGCTGGGCCCCACCGAGCGCGTCGACGGCCTGGACTGGTCGATGGTGGAAGTGAGGTTGGACACGGGCCAGACCGTGCAAGGGTGGATGGCCCACGCGGTTGGGGGCGAGGCGCTGCTGGTTCCGGCGGTAGCCGCCCGCTTATGAAGGCTCCAAAACTGCGCCGGATCAATCCGGCTTGGTGGCGCACGCACAAGCCCCGTTGACGGGGCGTCGTTTGCTAGCCCAGGGCTTTTGACGATTGACGCACTGTCCCAGATACCTTGGTTGACATGTGATCGGTTCGCCAGTGAGAGCCGCCGGAGGACACCTGCACTTGCGCGCAGGTGCAAGTGTCAATCCCTCCGGCTGGAAAACTACGCCGGATCAATCCGGCTTGGTGGCGCACGCACAAGCCCCGTTGACGGGGCGCCGTTTGCTAGCCGGGGGCCTTCAGCCCCCGGTGGTCGCTCGAGTGTTCGGCACAATTGTCTGTCGAATGGTCTCACCTGCGGAGAAACCAGGATGCCTCGCACCATCTACGCCCTCTTTGTCGGCATCGACGCCTACCTGGGCGACGTCCGACCGCTGAACGGCTGCGTCAACGATGTGACGCGGTTGCACGACCTGCTGGCGGCGCGGCTGGCCGCGGGCAGCGACCGCTTCGCGCCCCAACTGCTGACGAACGCCCAGGCCACGCGGCAGGGCATCATCGACGCCTGGCGCAGCCACCTGATGCAGGCCGGGCCGGATGACGTGGCCCTTTTCTGCTACGCCGGCCACGGCTCGCAGGAGCAGACGCCGCCGGAGTTCCGCGCTTTCGAGCCGGACCAGCTCAACGAGACCCTGGTGTGCCACGACAGCCGGGCCGACGGCGGCTGGGACCTGGCCGACAAGGAGCTGGCGCAGCTCATCAGCGAGGTGGCCGCCAACGGCCCGCACATCGCCGTGATCCTGGACTGCTGCCATGCCGGCTCCGGCACGCGCGACGCCAGGGAGATCACGGCGCGGCAGCAAATGGCCGACCGCCGCCCCCGGCCCGTCACCAGCTACATCGTGACGCCGGAGCAGACACCGAGACAGAGCGAACAGGCGCGACACACGGCGTGGGCCAGCGTGGCCTCGGGCCGGCATGTCGTGCTGGCCGCCTGTCGTCCAGAGCAGACCGCCAAAGAGACCTATTTCCCCGGGCCGTCCGGCTACGAAAAGCGCGGCGCGTTCTCGTTTTGCCTGCAAGAGACCCTGCAACAGGCGGGCGCAGCGGCCAGCTACCGCGACCTGCTCCGCCGCGTCAGCGCTCTGGTGCAGCAGAAGGTGCCGGACCAGCATCCGCAGCTGGAGGCCAGCGACTCGGCCGACCTCGACCAACCCTTCCTGGGCGGCGCCATCCCTGCAACGCCGGCCGCCTTCACCGTGCGCTCCGACCGCGACCTGGGCTGGGTGCTGGACGCCGGCGCCGTGCACGGCATTCCACAGCCCACCGCCGAGGGCGAGACCACGCACCTGGCCCTCTTTCCCTTCGACGCCGACTTGACCGGCCTGCGCAGCCTGGAGCAGGCCGCCGGCCAGGCCCGCGTGATCCAGGTGCTGCCTGGCCAGAGCCTGGTGGCGCCGGAGCCCCCGGACGTCGCGCCCCTTGACCCCGCGACCACCTACAAGGCCATCGTGACCGCTGCGCCGCTGCCGCCGCTGCTGGTGGCCTTCGAGGGCGACGCGGCCGCGCTAGACCATGTGCGCCGGGCGCTGGCCGTGGCCAACGTGGACGGCGCGGCCTCGCTGCTGGTGCGGGAGAGCCCGAACCTGGCCGAGGCCGAGTATCGCCTGCTGGCCGACGCCGAGGCCGGCTGCTTCCGCATCCGCCGCGCCGCCGAGGCCCTGCGCTTCGCCGTGGACACCCCCGGTCTCGGCGCGGACAGCGCCCTGGTGGTCGCCGAGCGCCTAGAGCACATCGCCCGCTGGCTCAGCACGGCCCGGCTCAGCAACCCGGCTACAAGCCTGCCGCGCGACGCCGTGTCGCTCGACCTCTACCGGGAGACGCCCGACGGCGCGCTGGAGCCGCTGGACACGGCGCTGGGGCTGCGCCTGGCCTACGAGGCAGTAGACGGCCGCTGGCGCTGGCCGCGCTTGCAGATCCGCCTGCGCAACGCCACGCCCGACCGGCGCCTCTATTGCATGCTGCTCGACCTCACCGAGGCCTACAGCATCGACGCCGGGTTGTTGCCGCGCGGCGGCGTTTGGCTGGAGCCGGGCCAGGAGGCGTGGGCGGCCGTGCTGGCAGGTGGACGGCTGAGCAAGACCATCCACGTCACGGTCCCCGACCGGCTGTGGCGGCAAGGCGTGACCGAGCTGCGCGATCTGCTCAAGCTGATCGTCAGCACCGACGAGGCCGACGCCACCCTGCTGACCCAGGGCGAGCTGCCGGTGACCTTTGCCCCCGTCTACCGCAAGACGCCGGCGCGGCTCAGCACCCTCAACCGCCTGATGGCGCGGGTGCACCTGCGTGACTTCGGCGCCGCGCCGGGCAGCGATGAAGCGTTCGCCGACTGGACGACGGTGGAGGTGGCCAGCACAGTCGTGCGGCCCGCCGAGGCAGCAATGACGGTTTAGTGCGCCCCCAGCAACGATCAATCGGCCTGGTCGTTGTCTGTTTCCGCTGGCTGGGCAACCTCGTAAGGTTCGTGGTTAGCTTCCGCCACCCGGTACGGCACGCGTTCGGAGCGCTCGCGGCCGCTCGTTTTGTCGTGATCCACCGTCCACCGTTGGCGACGACGCTGGACGATCGCGTCGACGTGTTGCGGCCACTCGTAGAGGACGTTCGGATCGATGTCGGCGCCGTTAGGCCAGACCAGCGTGCCCAGGTCGCGATCCACCCTGACCCGCCTGAACAAGCTGGGATCGCGCAGAGCGCCGAAGAGAGGTCCCAGGAGAATTGGCTCGAAATCGATGGTGCGCTCAAAACCATCGTCGAAACGCACAGTGAGCACATAGTCCCTGACGTAGGAGTAACCGGTCACATCGTGGAAACGCAGGGCGTTAGGACGTTCGTTATGGCGCCGGCCAGCAAAGCTGGCGGGTCAATCGTGAAGCTGGCCCGATACTCGCCGTAGCGCGCGGGGAAATGTGGCAGTTGATGCGCGCCGGTTTCGTAGTACATCGTGATGATGATGCCAAAGAAGCGAGCGATTTCGGGCATGGTTGGGTGACTTTCGGCTGAGTTTTGCGAGTTGGGTCACACATCGATCATGCAAGTCTGGCACTGATCTGAAGAAGATTACACCGTAAGGCCATGGTGAAGACAACACAGGACGATCAACAGGGATCGTTTTCTATCACTGGCCACTCAACGAGCCAGCCATAACCACCTTCGTTGGGTCAAATAGTCAAGAAGTATCTGTCATGACCGCCACCTACCTCAACTTCGACCTCCTCATCGACCGCGGCGCGCAGGCGCAGCGCTACCGTGCGCGCGTCATCCAGTCGCCGGCCGGCGAGGACAGCGGCGACTTCAGCCTGCCCTTCACGCCCGACGAGCTGGTGGACTTCCTCTGGCGCACGGCCGGCGACACGCGTCACCTGGGCGCCGCGCCCGAGGAGTCAGAGTCCGCGCTGGACGCGCGCGCGTTTGGCAGCCGGCTGTACCAGGCCGCCTTGGCCGGGCCGGTCGGCAACCTCCTGCGGCGCAGCCTGGACGAGGCCGACCGCCGCGGGGTTGGCCTGCGCATCCGCCTGCGACTGGACCGGGCCGCGCTCGACCTGGCCGAGCTGCCGTGGGAGTTCCTCTTCGCTCCCGACCTCGACCGCTTCCTCGTCCTCTCCGACCTAACCCCCATCGTGCGCTACATCGAGCTGGATCGCCCCGTCCAGCCCCTGGCCGTGCGGCTGCCTCTCACCGTGCTAGCCGTGGTCGCCAACCCCAGCGACGTGCCGCCCCTGGCTGTGGAGCGCGAATGGCAAAACCTGCAAGCTGCGCTCGACCCACTGGTGCAGCGCGGGGTGATCGCCCTGGAGCGGCTGGACGCGGCCACCCTGCCCGCCCTGCAAGCCCGCCTGCGCCGCGGCGGCTCAGCGCCGGTGAACCTGCTGCACTTCGTCGGCCACGGCTCCTTCGACGCCGAGGCGAACACGGGCGGCCTGGTCTTCGAGGACGAGCGGGGCCGTGCGGCGACCGTGACGGCCGAGGCCCTGGGCATGCTGCTGCACGATCACGCTGCGCTGCGGCTGATCTTCCTCAACGCCTGCGAGGCTGCGCAGAGTGGGCGCCGCGATCCCTTCGCCGGCGTGGCGCAGCGGCTGGTGCAGCAAGGCGCGCCGGCCGTGCTGGCCATGCAGTTCCGCGTCACCGACGCCGCGGCCATCGCCCTGTCGCAAACCTTCTACCAGGCCTTGGCCGACGGCCTGCCCGCCGACACCGCGCTCAGCCAGGCGCGCAAGGCCATCGCCGCCGCCGGCAACCCCTGGGAGTGGGCCACGCCGGTGCTCTTCAGCCGGGCGGAGGATAACCGGCTGTTCGACCTGCAAGAAGCAGCGCAGGACCCACTGTTCGGCTTGCCGTCTCCTCCCGCCTTCGCTCTTCCCGACAAACCTTTTCACTATCTGGAGTGGTATCGCCGCGAGGATGCCGAGATCTTCTTTGGCCGTGGACGAGAGATCCGGGACCTGTACGACAGAGTGACCGCGGAGGACGGAGAACCGATCATTCTTCTGTACGGCCAATCAGGGGTGGGCAAGTCGTCGCTGCTGGCAGCGGGGCTGTTGCCACGACTGGAGGGCAGTCACCTCATCCGCTATGTGCGCCGCGAGCAGGGCCTGGGCTTGCTGGGAACGCTGGCCGCTGCGTTGGACGGTGTGTCAGAGCAAGACCTGGCGACTGCTTGGCACGAGATGGAGGCGCAATCGGGCAAACCGCTGCTGGCCGTTCTGGACCAGGTCGAGGAGGTGTTCACCCGGCCCAACATGCAGCAGCCGGACGAGTTGGCTAACTTCCTGGATGCGTTGGCGCAACTCTTCGGCGATGGCGCCAACCGCCCGCGTGGTCGCTTGATCCTCGGCTTTCGCAAAGAGTGGCTAGCTGAGGTCAACAAGCGTCTGGAGGAGCGCCGGTTGACGCGCAGGCGCAGCGAGGTGTTTCTCGAACGGCTGGGGCGAGCGGGCATTGGCGAGGTCGTGGCGGGGCCCCAGTCCACGCCTCGGCTGCGCGCACGTTACGGGTTGACGGTGGCCGAAGAGCTGCCCCAACTGATCGCCGATGACCTGCTGGCCGATCGAGGATCGCCGGTGGCGCCGATGCTGGCCATTCTGCTGGCCGACATGTGGGACGCGGCCAAGGCGCGCAGCTACGATCGCCCGGTCTTCGATGAAGAGCTATACCACGAGTTCCGCACGCGCGGTCTCTCGCTGAACGATTTTCTCGGCCGGCAGCTTGGAGCGTTGCGCAATGAGATGCCGGAAGTGGTGGACTCCGGCCTGGCGCTGGACGTGCTGGCCTATCACACCACACCGCTGGGCACGGCCGAACAACGCACGCTGGCCGATCTGGAACACACCTACAGCCATCGGCTGGACGTGCTGCCGCGGCTAGTGCAGCAGTGCCAGGACTTGTATCTGCTGGTAGACCCGGCTAGGAACCAGCCCGGCCAGTCGCCTGCCAGCCGCCTGACTCACGACACCCTGGCGCCACATGTGCGCAAGCGATTCGATGAATCGGTTGCGCCGGGCCAGCGCGCGCGGCGGATTTTGGAGAGCCGCGGAATGGATTGGGGCGACGGCAGGCAAGGGGCGACTTTGGACGAGGCGGATCTGGCAGCAGTCGAGGCGGGCAGGGAAGGCGCGCGCGCGTGGAACCCAGACGAGGAACGGCTCGTGCGGGCCAGCCAGGCGGCGCGTGATCGACGCCGCGAGGAACAAGCACGAATCAAGAAAGAGCGTGTCGAAGCAGAACGGCGTGAGCAAGAGAAGGATCGGCAGTTGGCGCACGAGCAACGTCTGCGGGCTGAAGAAGCAGAGATGGCCGCTGCCCGCCTGCGCAAGCGCCTGATCATGGTGACGATGGCTGTGGCTGTCGCCGCTATCGCTCTGGTTGTCGCCGTTGTGTTCGGTGCCGATAACCGCACACAGCGAGACAGAGCTGAGAACGCCTTGGCAACTGCAATGGTAGCTCAGGGCCAGGCCGAGTTCCAGGCTGAGAACGCTCGCGCTGCTCAAGCAACTGCTGAAGCTGAACGTGCCGAGGCACAGAAGCAGGCGTCCATCGCGCGTATTGGTGAACTGGCTGCGGAGTCCCAGGCAGTCACTGCTGATGCGCCGCAACTCGGCCTGCTCCTTGCGGCCCAGGCTGTTAAGGATAGTCTGGCCTTGGGAGAAGCGGATCGTGTTGTTAAAGCCGAACAGGCCTTGACCGATGCGCTTTCGAGGGCAGGAGGCATGCCACTCGCTGTGCCAGGCAATCAAATCTATGGACTGGTCTTCAGTGAGGATGGCCGTTGGCTCGTTGCGCAGAGCACCTGGGATACGCCGACACGCATCTGGGACATGAACGCTGACGGCGCCGGGAAGCCGCGCCCGCGTAGGATTGGCGTGGCAGCCCTGTCTCTTCGGGATCATGCCGGGATCGGCTCTGATACCCCGCCAGATTCTTTTAACAGTTCGGCACTATCACGACCCAGCGCCGAACCAGGTGAGCTTTCCATGGACAGCCCGCCAACGCCTCCTGGCATTGACATCCCAGTGCCGCCTTCTATTGATCCCACTGTCCCTCTCCGTCAAGGGCCGACCATCTCTGTCGACAGCTCTGTACAACTGACACGCCCGGGGGATCCTATCGGACCTGGCCACCAAGCCGAGTTCAGTCCCAATGGTCTATTTGCTGCCGTCTATCATGTCGGCGATGGCAAAGTCCGCCTGTGGAACATTGGCAATGATCTAGCCAAGCCGTCATCTGCGCTTCTGGATGGTATAGCGTCGACGGGGACTTTCAGTCCCGACAGTTGTCAATTGGCTACTGGTGATACGTCTGGCGTGATCCGCGTCTGGGATCTCTGTGGATCCTATCCACCTGTTGCACCGTTGACTTGGGCCGGGCATGCAATCACGGTGACCGCGGTCGCATATAGCGCGGACGGCCGCCTGCTGGCGACCGCAGCCAAATCTGATGATGTGAAGTTGTGGAACATGAGTGAGGGCCAGCCCGCCGAAAATCCGGGCGTGCTCGACAACGATGTTGACGTAGATCAGCTTCAATTCGGCGCAGATGACCGTTGGTTGTTGACTTCGCCTGATAGAGACGTATTGCGAGTCTGGCGAATCGCGAATCTGGTCGGAGAGATTGACAGCACTTTAGTCAAACCGGTGCTTCAACAAGACACCAACAGATTCGACCTGAGTCGAGATGGACGCTGGCTGGTCAGTGTCCAAAATAGCAGGGCGACATCAACTTCTCCAAGCCGCTTCGATGTCACGTTCTTTCAACTCGAGACCGAAGGCCAACAGCCAGAGCTGGTCAACAAATGCAGCTTTTCCGGCGATGCTGAGCGTGTGACCATCAGCCAGGATGGTCGGTGGGTCGCGGTAACAAGAGAGAGTGGCGATATCATGCTTCTGGATGCAGAGTCTGCGGACCCATGCACTGCGCCGCTTGCTGTTAAGGCGCCGAGTGGGCAGGGGGGGGTCACGGCCCTGTTCAGCCCTGACTCTCGTTGGCTCGCTGCGTGGACTGGGTTTCAACAAATCGCTCATCTGTGGCAGTTGCCGCTTGTAGCTGGTCAAGCGAAACCGGTCGTGCTGCACGGCCATGATGCGGCGATCTCTGCTGCTGCCTTGAGCACGGACAGCCGCTGGCTCGCTACAGGTGGGATTGATGGCGAGGTTCGTCTGTGGGATTTGGCCAGCGCAACGATTGGGGCAGCACTACCGGTTACTTTCGAAAAGGGATATGAATTCTGCTTTGAAGGTTGCAAGACTATGGTGACTCCAGATTCCAAATGGATAGCTGTTTCCGATCAGCGCGGAGATAACAGCAACATAGCATTTTGGGAGATCGGGCCCAACGCTCGCGCCGAGCCAGCCTTCTTGTGCAGCCATCCGGACATCTGGGGTTTCTTGGAAATCCTCGACATGGTGTACAACGCCGAGGCAAGGCTGTTGGTGGTTTTGACCAACGATAATGGCGTGGATCTCTTCGACGTGGACTTCTCGAACCAAACTTGTGCTCACAAAATGGCCCTGGAACAGGACGACTGGCCCGGGCCTGACTCAACACCCGTCGGCGTCAGCCATGATGGACGTTGGCTGATATTGCAGCATGTGGAGAGCCAAGAGACCAAGCTATGGGATATGACCGGAGGCGCGAATACTGAAACCGTGCCCTGCAACACCACTTCTCCACCAACTGGCGCAGCGCTGGCAGGGCAAGTATTGCTTGGTGGGCACATGATTGGCTGGGGCAGCGACGAATCAGGCGCCACATGGTGTCGTGATCGTTTGCTCGCTTCCACCGATCAATCCGTAGCCAGCCCCAATCAGCTTTGGGGCGCGATTTACGACTCAAACGACGCGGACTCTGGAGCGAAAATCTGGAACCTCGATTTCGCTGCGCCGCAGGTGATTCGCACGTTGTCAGGACTTGGAGGCTCTGGCAAGGTGTTAGCGATCGATAACAGCGGACGATGGTTCGCTCAGCATGACGGGGATGGCTTCAGTCTCTATCAACTCAACCCGGATGGAGCTGAGATGCCTCCTGTGTTGACTCTGCCTGACTCAACCAGCGACGCTGCGTTCAGCGAAGACGGACGTTGGTTTGCTGCGGTCAGCGACGGGGGTACCATCCGTCTCTGGAAGATCACCGAACTCGGACGTCTTTCGCCTTTGCTCTTTCAGTTGGATCCAGACGGAACTCAGGAAGGCAAATGGATCGGCGCAAGCGTTGCCTTCACTCCGGATTCGCAGTGGTTGATCGCGTTCTCGACGACCGTCGTGAAGCTGTGGCCGCTGGCGGCGCAGACCTGGATCGACCAGGCATGTCAGGTTGCCGCTCGCCCGATGACGCCAAGCGAGATGTGGCTGCATTTGGGAGATATGTCGGATCTCCAGACATGCTTAGAATGAGCCAAGCGCGTCTCGGTACTATGAAGACTCATTCAGTTCATGGCCTGAGGCTAGATAAGGAGAACCTTCATCATGCCCCCCATCACCCGCGGCGACCTCGTCTACGTCGCCTACCAGCCGGGCGACAAGCCCAACTCTCTACGCACCTGGCCCGACGTGGACCCCCCGCAACCGTGTCGGCGCAGCGCCGGAAGGCTCGGCCATGGTCGTCCTCACCGCCACCACGGTGCCCGTCACGGTCGACGGCCGGCGCGTGACTTACCCGAACCCCTACCGGCCGCCTGAGACCGGCATCACCTGGTGGTACGTGCGTGCCTTTCAGGGCGACGCCGCCGCGCCGCGCGGACAGGTGATCAACGCCTGGACGGCGCAGAACGGCCATATCGCCGGCCAATGGAAGGAATTCCTGCTGCCGCTGACTCGGCGCGCGTACGCCTGTGACGAGCCGGGCCAGCCACCGCTCAAGTCCTATCTGGCAAGCGGCAAGCGCGCTTATGTGGTCGCCAGCCGGCTGCCGTTGCTCAAAGGACCAGGTGGAGGATACGAGGTCGTGGGACATCTGGCCCAGGGCGAAACGTTACAGGTGCTCGGCAACCCCAAGTGCGACACGTACAATCGCCTGTGGTGGCAGACCGATCGCTCCGGCGGGTGGGTGTGCGAGACCGAACAAGTCCCCCGGGGCTTCAGGCTGAACCTGGCGCCCTTGGCGGTGTAGCAGATCGACGCCGGCCAACGGTCACCGCGGCGGATGCAGCCCCAGCGCAGCCCAATACCGCCGCATCTGCACCAGCACGGGCCGGTTCATGCGCAGCAAGGCGATCGTGGCGCGGCCGGCGGACGTCAGTCCGATCACAGTAGCGCCGTCGTCGCTCCACGTGAAGTGATCGTCCCAAGCTTGAGCTAACGGATGGAAGAGAGGCGTTTCTTCCCCGCTCACCGGATCCTGCGCCGTCTGCCTGACACCTTTGTGCCGGTTGCAGGTCGGGCAACTGAGGCACAGGTTGTCGGCAGTCGTCCCACCCCCGACCGACAGCGGTACGATGTGGTCGATCTCGAAGGTCACACCCAGCAGTGCCTCGGCGCTGCGACAGTAGGCGCAGCGGCGCCGGCCTGGTTCAGCAGCTGCTCGCGCAGAGTTGCCGGGATGCGCTGGCTCACTCAGGCATCTCCCCAGACTCTTGGCTCAGGTGCAAGGTGTATTGGGCGCGGGCCTTGAGCAGGCCGACCTGGTCAACTTGGGCGAGTAGCTCGTCCAGCGCTGCCTCCTCCTCGGGTTCGAGGGCGCCGCCCCGGTTCTTCTCTAACAACGCCTGAAGGCTGGCCTGCTTGCCCGGCGCAACGACGGCTTCTGCCAGTGCGCTCAATTCGGCCATGCTCATGCCAGACAAAGGCTCCAGAGCCGCTGTGCTGGCAGGTCTTGCTTTCTTGCGTGGTTGTGATTTCACATTGCGCAACAGCGCTGCCGCCAGCTCAACCTGGGCGTCGCGAGGCAATCGATACGCAGCCTGCAAGACTTCTCCGTACGATACCACTGTCATGATCACACCTCCGTGCAAATCTGACAGGATTCTAACTGTAATCTTCGGACCTGTCAAAGGAGCATCAGCTTGGCCCGCCAACTAGACCCTATCCTCATCATCGACGTCGAAGCCACCTGCTGGCAGGGCGACCCGCCGCCGGGACAGCGCAGCGACATCATCGCGATCAGACCCGGCGGCTGATCGTCAATGGTGTGGTTGGGCCGGTAACTCGTCCCCCTCGATGGCGATGTCCGTCCCCGCCTTTTCGAGGATGGCGAGGAAGTCCGCCGGGTTGGCGCGACTGGCTCTCTCTCGGAAGTAGCGCTCGGTGCGCAGCGCGGCCAGCTTCTCGGCCACGGCCACGTTGATGAATTGGTTGAGGGTCGTGCTCTCTGCTTAACAGGAGGTTCATGGATACTTTCCCGCAACTCGCCCTCCTCATCGCTGCGCCGCAACCCGGCGAGTCGGCCATGCTGCGCGACCAAGCCGCGATGGTCGAGGCGCTGCTGGCGCGTGGCTTGTCAGCGGACCAGATTCTCTGCCTCCACGGCCGGCTGGACCGCCCACTGGTGACTGCATTCTTGCAGGCGGCTAGCCGGCGCGCTGCGTCGTGGCCGGATGGCTCGGTCTTTGTTCACGTGAGCAGCCACGGCTTTTTCCACGGCGAGACCGCTGAAGAGGCGCGGGCTGGCCTGCTCTTCACGGAGAGTGACGACTTCGGCGACGACGGCCACCTTTTCTGGGATGACTTCTTTGCTGCGCTGGCGCTGCCGGCTGGGGTCGAGTTGACACTCCTGCCCGATATTTGACACGCAAACTTGCTGGCGGGTCGTGTGCCTGCGCAGACAACGGTGCTGGCGATGAGAGCCATGCCGGGTGAGGAGTTGACGTGCCGCGCACGCAACTTGCCTCCGCGGCATCCGGCCCAGCCGCGCGGCGTCATCTCCTACTACGCTGCGGCTGCTCTGGCCACTGCTGAGACCATAGGGGATTGGCTGCCAGGGATCGAGGCTCTGGTGCAGCAAGATGTGCAGGCCAACCGGCTCTCTCCCTTACATCACCCCCGTCTTGCGGTGCTAGGTGTTGCAGATCGGCGTTTGCCGGGGTGCGTCAAGCACTCCTAGCATTCCACGCCAAGATGAGTTACACGCCACTCCCTTGCGCGTGACAGTTGGGTCGTGAGGGTGGACAGGGCGATGGCCGCAGCGCAGAGCGCATCCACGTGCCGTGCTTGACAGATTGCAGACAGGATGCGCATTTATCAAGCGCTCATTCTCCAGCAAGGAGATCCAGGGTCATGGCAGCTATGCCCAGGCAAGCCATGCTTTTCTAACCAAGCGCTATCCGCTGAAGCCTTGCAGCAAGCATCATCCAATCAGGAAGGAAGATCATGAACCCCCAAAGTCATACCTTGTGGTTTTTCACCCAGCGGCGGCAGCGTCGAGTATCTCTGGCAGCCGCAGCCTTGTTGCTAGCCGTGTTAGCAGTGCTGGGCTTCAGCGGCCTCGCTCAAGCCAAACTCGGCGCGTCAGTGGTGGATCAGGAGTACGATGATCCGCCGCTGGCAATGATCCCCATCACGCTCGAGGAGATACGCGCCAGGCTTGCGCCAGAGCAGCCAGCGCCTCAGTCGGTTCCTACCAGCCTGCTGGGAAAGATCATCTTCCTAAGCAGCGTGCCATCGGAGTACTCGGGTGAGCCTGCGCTGTTTGCCCTCGACCCCGGGACCGGCGAGTTATGGGAGTTGAACGAGTCGTGGCCCCACCAGTGCGCGGAACAGCGCGAGGCCTTCTCAGCCAACCGGCAGTATCACGCCTTTCTCGCCGGCGAGTGGATGGAAGTCGCCTGGTATGTTGACGAGGAGGGGAACGTATGGCCTGATGAACCTGCGCGGCAATTGCAGCTAAAGTATTATGACCGCGCCTTTGACGTTGCCAAAACCCTCAGCCACTTCGGCGCGCGGGGGTACAGTTTCAACTACGACTGGGAAGACACCTTCGATTGGGCCGAATTTGGCCACGTTTGGGACCCGGCCTGGTCGCCGACGGACGATCTCATCGCCTTCGTCTCCAACGAGACCCGCAACGACGAGATCTACGTCGTGGCCAAGGATCAATGGCCGCCGCGCCAGCTCACGCGCAACGAGTGGGCCTGGGACAAACACCCCTCGTGGTCGCCGGACGGCCAGCAGATCGTGTTCGAGTCCAACCGCGACGGGCAGCAGCGGCTGTGGCTGATGAACGCCGACGGCAGCAACCAGCGGCCGCTCACGGACCCGATTCTGGGCGCCTACGCGCCGGTCTGGGTCAAGTACGTGGGAGCGGATGGCTGTCCGTGAGCCAACGGTTGAGACCCTTGGGGTTTGCGTGCGTTGACGACCACGGAAACCCCAAGGGTCTAGCACTCAACTTCCCGTCTCACTCATGATGCTCGTGATGCTGGATGTCCACCTCTGACTTCCAGCACTCGCCGTGGCACATAAGGACGAACATGCCCGGCGAGTCGACGCCGATGGCCGTCACCGTGCGGGAGCCCGGCGTCACGATGATCTCCTCCGCCGTGATGGGCTCATCCTCGGTGACGACCGCGTGACCGGGAACCACGGGGGCTATAGGCGCGCTGCCCTGCGCCGATCGCTTTTGCACTCGGCGCCAACCCGAAGTCCACTCTACCTGCAGCAGGCCGGCCGGGCCCTGCCGCAGCGCTTCGATCTCGTCCTTCAACTGGGCCGCCAGGTCAAATCGCAGCGCGGCCGCCGCCCTCTGCATCTCACGCTCCAGCAGCAGCGCCTTCTTGGCATCGGCAAATCCCTCCGGCTCCGGCTGCGGATGGCTAACCAGCTTCTTCTGCTGCTCATCGTAGACAGCGACCGTCCAATGCTGGTAGCACAAGCGGAGCTGATACGGCTCGACGCCGAACGGCTGCGCCAATCCGCTGAGCTGCGCGTGCTCCAGGTCGTAATCGTCGTAGCGCAGCGTCAGATTGTACGGGGGCACCGTGGGCAGGGTCATCATCCGTTGCTGGTTGCTCATGTTTGGCCGCGGGGCATCGGCCGTGATATAGTACGCCTTGCCCACCAGCCGGGCGTCGCCCTTTCCTTCCGGCGCCTCGTAGCCTGAGACGATCAAAAACTTGGCGCTGGAATTGTCTTGCTGGCTTTGCACCAGGCATTTGCCGTCCACCGACGCCAGGATGACGCGGCTGGACACCGCCTTGCGCACCGCGTATTCCAGCGTGCCGTCGATGTCGCGATCCTCCTTGAACACGCGGGCGGCAATCTGGTACAACACCGACCCATCGCTGCGGGCGATGATCCGACCGCCGTAGGGTGCATCAGAACCGGGCATACTTAACCTCCTTGTTGACCAACAATGACGATCCAGCCATAGGTGCCGGGCATTTGAGTCGGCGTTGGCAGGCGTGTCTGCAGAGCCAACTCAGGCTGCAAATCGATCGCAAGTGCCCGGCGCCTGAACAGGTGCGACCAACACCAACCGCAATTCGGAACCACTAGCTCGGACTGAGCATGACCACAGAGCCATGCAACGCTGACCTGATCGAAGCCTTCTACCAGGTCTACAACGACACATCGGGCCCCCAACAGGTGCGCCTGGCGCGCTGCCAGGCCATCGTGGAGGACTTGCGCGCCTGCGGCGAACGGGAGCC
Source organism: Anaerolineales bacterium (assembly GCA_034432445.1). Classification (GTDB taxonomy): domain Bacteria; phylum Chloroflexota; class Anaerolineae; order JAAEKA01; family JAAEKA01; genus JANWYQ01. The sequence continues at coordinate 16,077 of DAOUBX010000038.1, read as the reverse complement.
CGCCTATACGCCTTGGCGCCTTTTGTTCGAGGGCATCCTGGCCAACGAGCGCGAGCGCGACTGGGGCCGCGGGGAACAGTTGTTCCGCGCCGCCTTGGCCGTCGGGCAGGGCGTTGACCGCCTGCTGGAGGCGCGCGCCTGCATCGCGTTGGCGGTCACCTGCCACCACCTGGACCGCTGGGCCGAGGCCATCGCCCTGTGCCGGCAGGCGCTGGACGCCCTGCAGGGCCTGAACAAGCCGGTAGACACCGCCTCGGCCTGGATCGACATGGCGATTGCGTGCAGCGCCGGCTACCACCACGGCGCGTTTGGCGCCCAAGCGTTGAGCGACGGGGCCGGCTACTGCGAGCAAGCGCTGGCCACGCTGGCCGTCATGCCGGCCAACCGCGAGCGGGCCAGCCTGGAGGCCTTCGCTGCCAACACCCTCGGCAACCTGCACTTCTTGGCCGGCCGCTGGTTCGACGCCCTGGACGCCTACCAGCGCCACTTCACCATTTGCCAGGACGCGGGCTACATCTGCCGCACCGGCATCTCGCTGGACAACCAGGGCGAGGTGTATGAACAGCTAGGGCCGGCCTATTACGACCGGGCCTTGGCGGCGCATCGGGCCGCGCTGGAGGTCCATCGCAGCTGCGAGGACACCTACCGCGTGTTCAACAGCCTGCTGCACCTGGCCGCCTTGGCGCGCTCGGCCGGCGAGCCGGGCCAGGCTTTGCAGCACTACCTCGAGGCGTTCCCGCTGGTCGAGGAGATCCGGTTAGGGGTATCCACTGCCGAGGCGCGCGCCGGCTTCCTCGCCACCGTCGCCCATGCTTACGCCGCGACCACGCTGCTGGCCGTCGAGCTTGGTCGATGGGCCACGGCCTTTGACCTGAGCGAGAAGTCCCGCTCGCGCGCCTTTCTCGACCTCCTGGCCACCGGCTCGGCCGGCCTGACGCGCCATGTGGAAGCACCGGCCCTGTCCTTAGACGACGCCCGCGCTGCCCTGCCGCCGGACGCCGCGCTGGTCGCCTACTTCACCAGCGGCCTGCTGGAGGCCAAGGAACGCCGCGCTGCCGGCCGCGCCGCCGCCGGGCGGTCTGCGCCTGCCAGGACCCTGGCGTTTGTCGTGACACACGAGCAGGTCGAGGTGCACGACTTGGGTCTCTCGCCGAACGACCTCTTCCCGCCGCAACTGCGCGGGGCGGCCGAGCGGCACTTCCTGCAGCCGGCCATCCGACGCGCGCTCTACGACCGACTGGTCGGGCCGCTGGCGCACCTGGTGGCCGGCAAGCGCCGGCTGTACCTGGCGCCGCACGGTCCGCTGCACTACGTGCCCTTCCAGGCGTTGATCGCGCCCGACGGCGAGACTCTGCTGCGGCCGGGCGGGCCGGAGCTGGTCTATGGGCCATCGGCCAGCGTGCTGTTCCGCGATCGCGGCGCCGCCAGACCCTTGGGGTTTGCGCAAACCCCAAGGGTCTGGGAGACGCCCGTCCTTGCCTTGGGCTTCGACGGCGAGGGCGGACAGCGCCTGCGCTTCGCCGAGGAGGAGGCCGGCTGCGTGGCTGCGTTGCTGGACGGCGAGGCATTGACCGGGCCGGCCGGCAAGCGGGAAATGTTATTTCAACGCGGCCCTGCGGCCCGCTTCCTGCACATTTCTTGCCACGGCCAGTTCGACCCCGACGCGCCGCTGGAGTCGGCGCTGCACCTTGGGACCGGCGAGTGGCTCACCGCTCACGAAGTGTTGGAGAGCCTACGACTGCGCTGCGAGCTGGTCACGCTCAGCGCCTGCGAGAGCGGGCTGAGCCGGGTGCGCCGCGGGGATGAGTTGATGGGCCTGGTGCGGGCCTTCATGGCGGCCGGCGCGTCGGCCGTGATCGCCACCCTCTGGCGGGTGGACGAGCGCTCGACGCGGCTGTTGATGGAGCGCTTCTACCGGGAGGCGCTGGCCGGCGCCAGCTTCGCCCAGGCCCTGCACACAGCCCAGCTCTACCTGCGCGCCATGAGCCGCGCCGAGGCCCATGACCTCTTGGGAGAGGATGCAGACCGCGGGCAGTGGGCGGACCGGCCCTTCGCCGATCCGTTCTACTGGGCGCCGTTCGTGCTCATCGGCGGCGACTAACCCATGCGGCAGGAGTCCAGGCTTCAGCCGGGTTTGACGCCAAAGCCCGGCCAAAGCCTGGACTCCGAACTGGCGCCGGAGCGATCTCGTCGTGGATCAGATTGGGGCAATCTCAAAAACTAGCTGCGGGAGGTAGGCCGCCGGCACATCCTCGAACACGGCCTTGCCAAAGGGATCGGTCTCCTGCTGGTCGAGCAACTCATCGCCGCGGCGCAAGACGACAACGCTGCCGGCCAACTGCGGCCAGCCCCCGCGGCTGGGGATCTCCACCTCAACCTCGACCGTCAGGCGTTGGGGGTCGCGGCGCTGCGGCTCGGCCTCGATGCGCACGGCCAGGTCGTCCACAGCGTTGGCCAGCTCGTAGCGCAGTCCGACTGGGGCATCGCTCTTGAGCAAGGCAGGCTGCAGGGCCGGCCCTTGCAGGCTGCGCAGCAGCTCGGCCGAGAACTCGATCACCAGCCGGCCCAGCGCGTCCAGCCGCCAGGGCTTGGACTGGGCCGGCGCGGCGGCGGCCGGTCGGCTTGGCAGATAGCTGAAGTCGAAGCTGGCCGGCGCAGGGGGCGTTGCCAGCTCGCCGGCCCGCTCGAGCGCCAAAAGCGCGCTCAGTTCCTGATAGGCTTGCTGACAGGCCGGGCATTGCTCCAGGTGCAGGGCCACTGCAGGGAAGCGCCGGCCGGCCGGCTGGCCGGCCAGCTCAGCGTCGACAAAAGCCGCTAGCTGATCCTGGCAGGCTGCGCAATCAGGCGTCGGAAAGTCCTCATCGGCAAAGAGCGCCTGCAGAATGGATTGAACTTGAGGTGCCATAGGCCTGCCTATTCAGTCGTCTCAGTCTGATTGATGCGGGGAGAGCGTGGATTCTGTTACAAGCGGCGTTTGCGCGGCCAATCAGGCAAAGACCGCCAGCGCGCTGCGGTCTAGCCCGGCTTGCTCCAGGCAGGCGCGCAGTTGACGCTTGGCGCGCTGGATGATCAAATAGACAGCGTTGGGGGTCGTGCCAAGCGCGCGCGCCACCACCTCGGCCGCCACGTTGTCGCCCAGGCAGTTGAGCACGGCCAGGCGGTAGCGCTCCGACAAGCGGGCGATGCAGCGCTGCACCAGCGCGCGCACCTCGCCCTGCTGAGCCTGCCGCACCGGGTCAGCCTCTGCGGTCGTGTCTGCCAGTTCGGTAGCCAGCTCAGACGCTGCGCTGCTGTTGTCGCCAGCGTCCGGCTGGGGCAGCGGGCTGCGGCGGATCCAGTAGGACTTGCGCAGCTCCATGGCGGCCTGGTTGCGCACGATCTGCGCGGCCCAGGAGGTGAAGTTGCCGTCGGCGCTGTAGCGGCCCAGCAGCGCGAACCGGTCGCGCGCCAGCTTTTCCAGCGTCTCCTGGACAAAATCCTCGGCCAGCGCGGCCAACTCCTCGGCGGCAAAGTCGGTCAGACGGTGGAGGTCGGCCTGGCGCAGGCGCAGATAGTTGTAGGCCACGACGTAGAGGTAGCGGGCCAGGTCGTGATGCGCCGCCTGTTGCGCCTGGTGACCGTCTTCGCCGCGCAGTTCTCGCACCCAGTCTAGGTTGTTGCGCTGGGCCATGGTGTTCCCTTTCGAGCTGAAAGAGGCTGCAGATGTCAGAAGCTGGGGCGATTATAACACAGTTCGTCGATGACAGAAATCCGCCGGGCGACCGGCCCAACTTCGATCCGCCGACGATGACAGATTTCCGGGCTCTGGCGCATCACCGTCACCGTGCGGCAAATGCCGCGCTGCCTGTTCCCATGAAAGAAAGGAAAGCCAACACCATGACGACCCCTTTGCCAACGACACAAGCTCAGACCGGTCTCCTGGCCGAGCCCGCTGGGTCATCGTTCACGTCTGAGGGCCGCTCGCCGTTGCCGCAACCCAACGGCGCGGGGGATCACGACTTCTCGGTTTTTACCCACAGCATCGCGAGCTTCCAGCGGCCGCGCGGCAAACGCCTGGACGAGCGCGCCGACGGCTTCTACCAGTGGCAGGAAAGCCGGCGCCGCCAGGGCATCTGGTTCTACTCGCGCTCGCTCAACCGCGAGCCGGGGCCAGCCACCGACATCCTCTCGGACAGCGGCCGGCCTTTCGCCGGCGTCAACTTCGCGTCGCAGGACTATCTGGGGCTAGCCGGCCATCCGGCCGTGGCCGAGGCGGCCATCGAGGCATTGCGCTGCTTCGGCCCGCACAGCGCGGGATCGCCTACATTGCTGGGCAACACGGCGCTCTCCCTGCAACTGGAGCGAGAGATCGCCGAGACGCTGCACATGTCCGATGTGGCGCTCTTTCCCACCGGCTGGGGCGCCGGGTTTGGCGCCATCGCGGCGCTGGTGCGGCCCTACGACCACGTGGTGATGGACCGGCTGTCGCACGCCTGCCTGCAACAGGGCGCGGCCGCGGCCACCAAGAACGTCCATCGCACAGAGCATCGCAGCGTCGACGCGATGCGCGAGCAGTTGCAGCGCATCCGCCAGGAGGATGACCACAACCTGATTCTGGTGATCACCGAGGGGCTGTTCTCCATGGACGCGGACATGCCCGACATCGCCGCGATCCAGGCCACGTGCCGCGAGTTCGACGCCGTGCTGCTGGTGGACATCGCGCACGACTTTGGCTCTATGGGGCCTGGCGGCGCGGGCGCGCTGGGCCTGCAAGGCATGCTCGGCCAGGTGGACCTGGTCATGGGCAGCTTCTCCAAGACCTTCGCCTCCAACGGCGGCTTCGTGGCCGCCCACAGCCCGGCGGTCAAGCAGTACCTGAAGTTCTACGGCGGCCCGCACATCTTCTCCAATGCGCTGTCGCCCGTGCAGTGCGCCGTGGTCAGCGCTGCGCTGCGCATCGTGCGGTCGTCGGAAGGCGACGCCCGGCGCGCCCAGCTACTGGCCGTGGCCACGACGCTGCGCAACACCCTGAGCGACCACGGCATCGCCTGCCTGGGCGTGCCGTCGCCCATCATCCCGGTGGTGATCGGCGAAGAGCAGATTGCGGCTGTGGCTGCCAAGATCATCGCCGAGCGCGGCGTGCTGGCCAACCTGGTCGAGTACCCGGCCGTGCCGCTGGGCCAGGCGCGCTTCCGCATGCAGGCCATGGCGACACACACCACCGGGCAGGCGCAGCAGGCGGCTGCGACAGTCGCCAAATCGATCCGCTTTGCGATGTCCATCTTCGGCAACGGCCACATGCAGGAAACATAGCGGCTGACAGATTGTCTCCGCTTGCCGCATCTGTAAGGTGCAAGCGCCGCGGTAATCGGTCCGTGGTCGATACATCCCACGACAGGAGGTCCTACAATGTCCCTGATGCGTAAGTTCTTAGTCGTCGCTGCTGCAGCGCTGATCGTCGCCGTGCTGGCGCCGGCTGCTCCGACAGCGGCCCACTGCACCGCGTACCATCCCCATCACTGTGTCAACGACATCTACGACACGGTCAATCCGCCGGCGCCCAGCCCCAGCCAGGTCTACGAGTTCACGGTGATCAACAACTCCCGCGAGACGGTCTACGTCGCCTACGGCAAGTACCGGCCCTACAGCAGCCGCGCCGGCGACCTGGCCGTTGTCACCCCTGCCGCCTGGATTGCCGAGGGCTGGTGGAGCGTAGCGCCGGGAGCACAACGCAACATCTACCGTTCGAACACGGACGATCGCATCTACTTCCGTATCGAGAACTCCAAAGGCACCGTGGTGCCGCGCAGCTACGACTCGACGGCCGAGTTCTGTACGTCCAACTACGCGTTCACCTCAGTGGAGCTCGAGAAGCAGCAGACCGGCAGCCGCTACAACTTCGAGATCAATGCCAATCGCCAGAACGTGAACGGAGCCACCTGCGCCGAGGCCGGCGGCCAGTGGGAAACGTTCTACAAGATGCGCGTCCACATGAACTTCACCGTGAACTGACCGTCTGAGGCCCGGCCTTTGCCGCAATGAATGCGCCGCAAAGGCCGGGTCATGGTGGGTGAGACGCACAGCGTCGGGTAGTGGCTTTGGCTCCGGTCGACCTCTGTGCTATAATCCCAGGCATGTCGACGGTAACATCCTCCTCAGGCCGGCGCTCTCGCCGGTCTGTTGATTCTGCGACGGCCCAGCGCGACGCCGGCCGCGGCGTGTATTGGCTGGCGCTGTTGCTGCTCTCGCTCTTTGCCTGGGCGCCGCTGCTCTATCCTGGCTACCTCCAGGTGCACTCCGGCTTCCTGCCTGTCTTTAACCTGGCCGACCTGGCCGCCGCGCCCAGCAAGCTGACCTGGCTGCCTACCATCGGGGTGACGCCGAACCTGCTGCGGGGCGAGGGGCCGTTGGCCTACTGGTTGGCGCTGCCCCTGCGCGCCCTGGCCGGCGACGTGGGCGCGGTCAAGGGCGTCTTCGCCCTCAGCATCGTCGCCGTGGGGTTGGGCCTGTTCGCCTGGGCGCGGCGCAACCTTACGGATTTTGAGGGAGACGCCCCTCAGTTCGACGACCCCGTCGCAAACCCGCAAGGTCTGCTCAGCACGCGCGCCGGCCTGCTGGCGGCCGTAGTCGCCATGCTCTGGCCGCCGCTGCTGGTCACGGTCTACGTGCGCGGCGCGCTGGCCGAGGCGCTGTTCATGGCGCTGCTGGTGTGGACGTTGTGGGCGGTCGCAGGTGTCAGGTCTCACGTTGCACGTTTCACGTACGCCATAGCCGCAGGCGCGTTGACGGCGGCGCTGTTTTGGACGCAGGCGGGACTGGCGCTGTGGGCCACGGCGCTGCTGCTGGCCTGGGCGTTGTGGCCGGGCGCAATGCGGCGCAGTCGTGGCATTGCGGCCGCGGCTGTGCTGGCCGGCGCGCTGCTGGGCGGCGGGCTGTTCACCCTACTGCACGGCGGATCAGGCGCGGCCGGCCCGGCGCTGGACGTGGCTGCGCACGCGGTCTACCCGTACCAGCTTCTCTCCCCGGCCTGGGGCTTCGGCGTCAGCACGCCCGGCTGGCAGGACAGTCTACCCCTGCAACTGGGCTTCGCCGCCCTGGGCCTGGCCGCGCTGACCATCGTTTTGGGCTTTGCAGGGCTCTCCCGCAAAGCGAGCACCGATCACCGTTTACCGTTTACCGTTTACTCCCTCCGCTTCGCCGCCCTCGCCGCGCTGATCCTCATCCTGCTGACCACCACCCTGGCCCGTCCGCTGTGGCGCATCGAGCCGCTGGCGGCCACGCTGACCTATCCCTGGCAGCTTTACGCGCTGGTGGGGCCGCTGCTGGCGCTGCTGGCCGGCGCGGTGGTCGTGGTGGAGCGGCGGCTGGCCGTGCTGCCGGTGTGGGCCGCGGCGGTGACGCTGGTGGTGCTGAGCAGCTATCCCTACCTGGCGCCGCACTTTACGCAGGTGACGCCCGACCCGGCCGCGCCGGCCATCCTGGGCGCGAACCAGGTGACCCTGCTCGCTCCCGGCGTGGAGCACGAGACGACGACCGCAGAGATTTCGTCCAGCCGGGCCATGACGCTGACCGTCGCCTGGCAGGCCCTGCAGCCCATCGACTTCGACTACAACGTCTTCGTCCACGCCCTGGACGCAGCCGGCAACCGCGTGGCGCAGTGGGACGGGCAACCGACGCGCGACGGCGAGGCGTATCCCATGACCACGTGGCCGGTGGGCGAGGTCGTCGAGAACAGCTACCGGCTGGAGCTGGACCCGACGGCCGCGCCGGTGCAGCGCATCGATGTCGGGCTGTACAACTGGCAGACGGGGGAGCGGCTGCCGGTGAACGGGGACAACAAGGTGACGGTGGAGGTGGGGCCATGACGCACGGCCAGAAGGATGCTTCGGCGGCCCTCAGCATGACAAGTGGCGCGACCAGGGATGCTTCGGCGCCTTCGGTCAGCATGACACAGGATCGAGACGCTGCGGCGAGCCTCGACCAATCTACCAATTTCCCAATCTACTCCTCCCCCGAACCCTCGACTGCCGACAAGACCGGCTGGGTGCATGTGCTGCTGGTGTTGCTGTTGTGCGCCATTGCCGCCGCGCCGCTGCTCAAGCCGGGCTACTTCTGGGGCGCGCACGATGCACGGCACGATGTCTACTTCATCTTCCAGTACCTGCGCGGCATCCAGGACGGCGATTGGCTGGCCCGTTGGTCGCCGGAGTTCTCCTGGGGCTATGGCTACCCCTTTTTCCTGATCTACGGCCCGTTCACGTCGTTTTTGGGCGCGATCCTGGTTGGTTTTCTGGGCTTCGGCTACACCCAGGCCGTGGAAGTGCTCTTCGCTGCGGCCATCATCGCCTCCGGCCTGGCCATGTACGGCTATGTGCGCTCCTGGCTAGGCCGCAACGCGGCGCTGGTGGCGGCCGTGGCCTACGTCTTCCTGCCCTACCGGCTGGTCGAGGTCTACGTGCGCGCCAGCCTGGCCGAGTACGTGGCCCTGATGTGGCTGCCCCTCATCCTCTGGTCCACCCGCGCCGCCTTCCAGGCCACCCGCCCTGCTGACCGTTCACCGTTCACCGTTCACCGTTCACCCCTTCTGCCCCTCCTCGCCACGGCGCTCTCCTACGCCGGCCTGATGATCACCAGCAACCTGGTGGCGCTGATCTTCACGCCGCTGCTGGCGCTCTACTGCCTGGTGCTGCTGCTCAACCGCATTGACGAGGAGCAGCCGCTGCGCGAGCTGTCCAAGGAGTCGTTCTTTCCCCTGGTAGCCAACGTGATCCGGGTCGCCTTTGCGCCTGCAACGGGCCTGATCCTGGGACTGTTGCTCAGTGCGTTCTTCTGGATGCCTGCGCTAAGCGAGGGCGGGCTGGTCAACCAGGACCAGTGGTACGGCGGCTACTACAACCCGGAGCTGCACTTCGTCTACCCGCACCAACTGCTGGAGCCGGGCTGGGGCTTCGGCATCAGCCAGCCGGGTCCGGACGACGTGCAGCAGGGCGCGCTGAGCTTCCAATTGGGCGCCGCGCCCCTGGCGCTGGCCGTGCTGGCGCTGGTTGGCCTGCGCGCCATCCCTGCCGGTCGCCGGCGCGAGCTTTGGCTGCTGCTAATCTGGCTGCTGCTGGCCATCTTCCTGATGCTGCCCATCTCCACCTGGGCCTGGCGTCACGTGGGCTTTGTCAGCTTTGCCCAGTTCCCCTGGCGCTGGCTGATGATCGCCGCCTTGCCGCTGGCCGTGCTGGCCGGCAGCACGGCGCTGCTGGGCGGCCGGCTGAGCCGCGCCATCTACCCGGCAGAGAGTCTTGATCCACCGGCGCCCGCCCGCGGCCCGCGCCATCCTCGCTCGCCGGCCAACAACGCGCTCAACCTCTCCACCCTGCTGCTGGCGCTGCTGGTGATCCTGGGCAGCTACCCCTACCTGCGGGCCGAGACCATCGACCCCACGCCGCAGCAAGGCCCGGTCAGCCCGGCCGCGCTGATGCGTTTCCAGCAGAGCAGCGACGAGATGACCGGCGCGCCCAAGTGGGTCGATCTGAGCCAGCGGCCCATGTGGTCGGACATGGCCGAACTGTATGTGCAGGCCGACGATCCTCCGCTGCGCCCCGACGCCACCAAGGCCGAGATCGACGCGGCCATCGCCCGCCAACTGGCCGCCGTCACCAGCAAGGTGGACTACCGGCTGATGCCGCAGAACGAGACGCTGGCCGTGTGGACGCTGGAGCTGGGCGCGGCGCATGAGAAGCTGTGGGTCGTGGCCGGCGACGATCAACAGCGCGTTGTGTTCAACATCGCCTGGTTCCCCGGCTGGAAGGCTTATCGGCTGGCCGGCGAGGACGGGCCGATCGTCGAAGAGCTGCCGCTCGAACGCGAAGACGGCCCGCTGGCCCGCATCGTTGTCCGTCCCCGGCAGGGCACTCACGTCGTCTTGCTGCGCTTTGAGGACACCCCTGTGCGCACCTTCGCCAAGCGCGTCACCCTGCTGGGCGGCCTGCTGTTGGGAGCGGTCATCCTTGCCGCCGGCGCGCTCACTCTTGGTCAGCGCAAACGCACATGAGTGGTCACTGCTCACGCCTGAACCTTGCCACGAATCGGCCATTCCTGACTGCAAGTCCGACACCTGCGCTTGCGCCGAGGTGCAGGCGTTCCATTCAACAGGCTTCTGATCCGCAAAGGTGGCTTCTCGAGCACTGCGGCCGTAGCCGCAGCCTTCCTGTACTCGGAGACACCCCACCCGTCGCTTACACTCCGTCGCCATGTCGCGCATCCGCAGCCATTTCGATCGCGAACTGATCCTACTGTTCATCCTATCGGCCTTTGCTCTGGCGCCGCTGCTCAGCCCTGGCTATTTCTTCGACGCGCACGACGCCGATCACTCCGTCTTCTTCCTGGTGGAGTTCGACGCCGCCATCCGCGATGGCGCGCTGTGGCCGCGCTGGGGGCCGGACCACGCCCTGGGCTACGGCTATCCGCTCTGGCTGCTCTACGCACCGTTGGCCTACTACGTGGCCGAAGGCTTTCACCTGCTGGGCCTAGGCTTCACCGCGGCGGTGAAGGCGACGTGGGCGTTGGGTTTTCTCTTTGGCGGCTGGGGGATGTTCCTGTTGCTGCGGCGCTGGTTCGGCCGCGGGCCGGGCGGCCGGGCGGCGGCGCTGGTAGGTGGGCTTGTCTACGTCTACGCGCCCTACCATTTGCTGACCATCTATGTGCGCGCAGCTCTTGCCGAGTTCAGCGCCATGGCGTGGTTTCCCTGGGTGTTGCTGGCGTTTGATGCGGTGATTGCACCCCCACCCCGCGCGGCGCAGTCTTCCTCGGCGGGAGAGGAAAAAGGGCGGTGGCGAACGGTGGCATGGGCAGGGCTGGCTTATGCGGGGCTGTTGCTCACCCACACCGGTACGATTTTGATCTTCACGCCGCTCTTGCTGGCGTATCTGCTCTTTGCCCTGCTGCGTCGTGGCGCACTCCTGGGCTGGCGCCGGGCCGATCTGGGACGCATAACCTGGCGCGTCGCTGCCGGGGGGCTGTTGGGCGTGGGCCTGGCGGCGATCTTCTTGTTGCCCATGCTGCTGGAACAACGCTTCGTTGTGCAAGAGCAGTGGGTGCAAGGCAGCTACGGTTACCGGCAGCATTTCGTCTACCCGAACCAATGGCTGGATCCCTTCTGGGGCTACGGGTACTCGGACGATCCGGCAGGGCCCAACGACGGTATGAGCTTTCAGCTCGGCATCGTGGCCGTGGGCCTAGCCCTGACGGCCGGTGTGCTCGGCCTGCGTCGCCAGGCAGCCAATCGCAGTCTCACCGCCTTTTTCCTGGCGGCCACCCTGGCGTTCTTGCTCCTCAGCCTGGCCATCGCTCAGCCGTTGTGGGATGCCCTGCCGGCGGTGGCGCTGATCCAGTTCCCCTGGCGACTCCTGGGGCCTACGACCCTTGGCTTGGCCATCCTGGCAGGCAGTGCTGTTGCCAACATGCTACGACCGGACGACCCGGCCCGCTCAGACACCGAACTGAACCCTCAGCAGCCCGCCGCTTACGTGCTGGCTTTGCTCGTTGTCTTGGCCAGCCTGCCGTTCACCGTCCCACAGTACACGGACATCCAGCCCATCGATGAAAGCGCCGCCTCGATCATCCGCTTCGAGACCGAGTACCCCGACATGGTGGGCATCACGGCCATGGCGCAGGCAGTGCCAAGCGACTCGCCGCTGGTAACACAATACCTGAACGGCCAGCCGCTGCAAAAAGTCAGGCTCTTGACCGGCCAAGGCACCGTTACAACAACGCGCGTGGGGGGCGCCTCGGTGACCGGCGAGGTGAACCTTGAGACGCCGGGCAGCGTCTTGTTTCTGACATACGACTTTCCCGGCTGGCGAGCAACCATCGACGGCCAACCTGTCGATCACCGAACCCATCCGCCCTACGGTCTGATCGTCGTCGATGTGCCGGCCGGCCGGCACACTGTCGCTATTCGTCACGGCTCGACGCCGATCCGCACGTCGGGCGCCCTGATTTCCGCCGCCAGCCTACTGGTCGTCGCCTTTCTGTTGTGGCCCAGGCGCCCCAAGCAGCGGCCGTTCGATCAGCCATAGCCGTTGCGGCGACGGCCACGCCTGGCCAGGGCGTCTGCAGAGCCGGCTCAAGCTGCCAACCGGTCGCAAGTGCCCGGCACCTGAATAGTCACCTTCAAACCTGTATGGAACCCAAACTCTCTCCTCATCTGCGGCCTCTGCGCTTCTGCCCCAACTGCGGCCAGCGGTTGGCGCAACAAGCAGAGACGTGCTTCATGTGCGGCCACATGCTTGACACCGGGCAACGGCGTCGGATCACCCTGCCCCTTGCAGACTTGTTGCTGATCGTGGTGGTAATCGGCGTGGCCTACTTGTGGTGGACGCGCGGGTCCCAAGACGCCGACATCGACGCGGCGATGGCTGCGCCGGCAACGAGCGCGCTGGCTGCGCTCACCGCCACGGCCAGCCCAACACCCTCAGCGACTCCCATGCCGCCAACCGCTACACCGACGGTGACTGTAACGCCCACGGCAACCGAGACGCCTACGCCGGTGGTCTACACGGTCGTGCGCGGCGACACGGTGGAGGCGATTGCCAAACGCTATGGCGTAAGCGTGCAAGACCTGATGGCCATCAACGGCCTCAAGAACGACCTGATCCAGGTGGATCAGAAGCTGGTCATTCCTGCGGGGCCTATTCCGGTCGGACCAGACGGCAAGCCACTGCCGACGCCTACCCCGACCCCGAAAAACGCCATCTACAAGTGGGAGACACGACCAGGCGACACGATCGAGTCGATTGCCAAACGTCTCGGCGCTTCGGTGGACGCCATTGTTGCCGCCAACGACTGGATCGACAGCGCCGACGTCATCCTTATCCCTGGCGACTTGGTCATTGTGCCGGTTGGCGAGGCTGCGCTCACGCCGATCGCCGAGTATGCGGAGGGGCCAACTGCGACACCTGTCCCCACGCCCACGCCGACACCCGGTCCGCGTTGGCCGGCCCCACAACTGCTCAGCCCGACCACCAACACCGAAGTGACCGGCCCTGTGTTGCTGCAGTGGCTGGCGGTAGGCGTCCTGGCGCCCGACGAGGTCTATGTGGTGCGCATTGCGCCGCAAGGCAGACCGCGCGATGAGCTCGTAGACGCTACCAAAGCCACCAGCTATCGCGTTCCGATGGAATGGCTGCAACGCCACCTGCCGCGGAGTGGACGCTTTCTTTGGCAGGTGCAGGTCGCGCGCGACGTGCGAGCTGTCGCCGGGCAAGCAGGCTTGCGCCTCATTGGCGCGTCCAGCGGCGTCGGCATATTCACGTGGAGGGACTCGGCGGCTGAACCAACGCCTTCACCACGCTAAACGCTCTCCTGGCCTGCGCAGCCCGCATCGAGAAAAAAAATAGTCTCCCGGTCCAACGGACGGGAGACTTGTGGCGACGGGTGGGCTCGAACCACCGACCTAGGGATTATGAAGCCCTCGCTCTGGCCGCCTGAGCTACGTCGCCATGGCCTGCATATAAATGGCTGACAGATACCTGTCAGCCATTGTTTGTGTAGTAGCGGGGGCAGGACTCGAACCTGCGGCCTTTGGGTTATGAGCCCAACGAGCTGCCACTGCTCCACCCCGCATCGCACATGTCATTATACATACTTCGAGCGACGAGTCAAGCTTGCTAGCGTCCGAAAAAGCGCTCCCACCACTGCTGCCAGCCAGGTGTTGTCACAGGCGCCGACTCGGCAGCAAGCGTCTCCGGCGCTTCGTCCTGCGGCACCGTGCGCACAGCAACCTCGTCGGGGAAGGTATAGCCCAGGTTAGAGCGCGCTTCTTCGATCACATAAGCATCGGTCTGCACATACTCCAACTGAGCCTGGCTGCGCGCCAGCCGCTCCTCAGCCGCCCGCACTTCTTCCTCCCACCGCGTCACCTGCGCTTGCAGCATCCGATTCTCGATCACCCGGTTGGTGTAGCCATAGGCGAAGAGCACCAAGGCAATGAGGCCTGCAGCAATGACCAGTTGTTTGGGGGTCACAACCATGGGGATTGGCTTCTTCACCATATGAGCTCCCTACGTACAACAGCCCTACTTGCAAGAAATCCCAGATGGTAGCATCTGGGATTGGGGTCAACGTGGTGCCGAAGGAGGGATTTGAACCCACACGAGCTAATGCTCACTACGCCCTGAACGTAGCGCGTCTGCCAGTTCCGCCACTTCGGCATCGACGGTTGCAAGTTTACCACTGCTGGCAGGAAATGTCAAACCGGCTAGGTCGCCCACGAAACAGAGCGTCGATGGCGTCGCCTCGGTGCAACGTGCTTACGGTTGGTTGGCCGTCGCCGTCTCCTGTGTGACCCGGCGCGTGACGATATACCACTGCGACAAGGTGTTGAACCGATCAACCGGCGCGTTCAGTCGCCCAACCTGCACGGCGCGCACCTTGTCGTGCACGCCAAACGTGTACACATCGAAGTAGAGGGGTAGAGCCGGCAGCTCTTGGGCAAAAATCTGCTGGAATTCTTCGTAGATCTGAAAACGTCGGCCAGGGTCGGTCACCGAACGGCCCTCTTCCATGAGCTCATCGGCCCGCACGTGGTTCCAGCCCGTGTAGTTCTGCCCGCGGTCGATCTGCGTGGAGTGCCACAAAGGATAGGGGTCGGGGTCGCCGCTTAGCTGCCAGTGCACCAGCGCTGCCTCGAAATTGCGTGGGCTGAGATACTCACCGGCCAGCCGCACCAAGCTGACCACTTGCGGCTTGACCTGCACGCCGATCTGCGCCCACTGCTGGGCGATGGCGTCGAGCACGGCTTGGTTGTCACCCACCAACACAAAAGAGAGCGACTGGCCATCTTTGTCGCGAATACCGTCGCCGTCACCCTCGCTGTCCACCCAGCCGGCGGCGGCCAGCAAGTTCGCCGCCTGGTCCAGGTCTGGCTTTGGCCGCTTGGGAGCCGCATAGGCCCACGTGCCGGGCATGATGACGCCATCAGCCGGCACACCCTGACCCAGCAGAGCATCGGTAATCAACGCTGGCTGATCGAGAGCCAACCAGAGCGCCTGGCGCACCTTGGGGTCAGCCAAGAACGGCGCGTTGGGGTTAGTTAGGTTGAAGTACAGCAGGGTCTCACCGGCCAGCGGCGCCGAAAGGAGCGTGACGTCCTCGCTGGCCGCAGCCGTAGCCAAGTCTTGCGACAGGATGCGGCTGACTCCGTCCACCTCACCGGCCATCAGGGCAGCAAAGGCGCTGGCGTAGTCAGGATAGAAGACGAACTCGACAGCCTCCACGAACGGCTTGGGGTCATCGCTGTAAGGATTGGGCTCCAGACGCGCCCGTTGGCTGTCCAAGCGCACCAAACGCCAGGGCCCGGTACCCACGGCTTGCAGGTTGAGTATTGCACGGGGCATTTCAGATATCGGAATATCCCGCCAAAGGTGCGCCGGCAGAATGCCGATCGTGTTCTCATAAAGGAAGGGCGCGTAAGGCTCACGCAGGCGGAACTGCACGGTATAATCGTCGATCTTCGTGGCCTCAACGGTGCGCCAGAGCTCTGAGAGGAAACTGGGCGCCGGAAACTCGGGTGCGGCAAAGGGATCGCTTTGCATCACCTGCACCGTGTAGAGCACGTCGTCCGCCGTGAAGGGCGCGCCGTCGTGCCAGCGCACATCGCGTCGCAGGTGGAAGATGTAGGTGGTTTGGTCAGGACCGATCTCCCAGCGCTCCGCCAGCGCCGGCTGCGGTTCACCGCGCTCGTCGATTCGCACCAGCCCCTGAAAGATCAAGCCGATCAGGTCACGATCCAGGTCGTTGCTGAAGCCGAGCAGCGGATTGATGGCGCGCGGAACGCCAACAGCAGCCTCGTGGTAGATGCCACCCGGCGCGGCGACCGTCACACTGGTGAGGTCGTAAGCCTGCGACGCCAGGATAGCAGCCAGCAACAGAATGCCCAGCAGAGCGATGATTGCCTGCCAACGAATTGCGCGGCCCAAGAGGCGCCCCTTTCAGACAAACAACGCCGCGTCGCACAACGTGCAGACGCGGCTCGGTGGCAATGAATGTGCTAGCGATTCAGCGGTCAAGCAACGACAACCACCAGCAGCGAAATGAGGAAGAATACCA
>DAOUBX010000037.1:0-10937 GCA_034432445.1 Anaerolineales bacterium | reverse complement strand
ATCAGCCAGGCCAGGGGCAGCAGCGCCCACCACGGGGTCAGGCGCCGGCCGCTGCGGGCCAGGTCGTAGAGGCGGTTGTGGGTGATCCAGGGAGGCATGGATGTGCCCATCGGTGCCTTAGCGCAGAGGCCAGTCGCCAGGGCTGGTGGCCTTACAATGTCAACAGCGCCTGGGCTAGTCGGCGGCGGAAGCGGAGACTATCGACATGCGGCCAGACCGCCGGCAAGGCTGCGATCAGGGCCTTTTGCTGCTCTTGCCGATACGCGGCATAGGCGGCGATGTGAGCCAGGTCCGTTTCGGTCAAGCCGGACTGCTCAGTGGCGCCCTCCTGCAGAATGTCGCCGAGGATCTTCTGTGCGACCTCGGCGTCTTGGATGTCGCCTAAGTGGTCTTGCAGCGCAACGATTTCCGTGATAAGCCAGGGCGTATCTGCGCCCAGGCTATCGGCGAAGAACTCCAGGGTGTAGCGCAGATGCTTGCAATCGATGCGCAACGCGTGCAAGGTCGGGGGCGGCGCGCTGGAGAGGACGCGGTCATAGGCGCGCACCGTCTCGTAGAGTCGCCAGACCGTGCTGGACAAGACATCGCGCACGCGGAAGCGGCGCGGTTGGTCCTCAGGCGTCGGCGCCACCCCCGCGCCTGGAGTGCGCACGAATTCGCCGAAGTCTTGCACCAGGCGCTGGTACTGGGGGCCGTCCAGGTAGGCAACGAGCTGCAGGCGCGCCTGTTCGCGTTGTTCCTGCCAGCGGCTGAGCAATGGGTCTAGCTCATGTCGCCGCGGTTTAGGCTGCCGACGCAGGTAACGTTTGGCCTCGCGGTTGAAGACGTCCAGGTCGCGCACCTGGCCCAGGGCACGTCCGGTGGCGCGCAGGTCCTGGCGGTGCTGCTTCGTGGCCTTGCCTTGAAAATAGTCGCCAAACAGCCGGAAAGCGACACGCATGCGCCGCACCGCCACGCGCATGTCATGAATTGCTTCCATGTCGTCGGGCGAGCGACTGCCAGCTTCGTTGGCCAGCATCGCCTCATACTGCTCTCGTAACACCCGGCGAACGGCTTCTGCCATGAGGAGGTCGGCCTTCCCGCTCAAGAGTTGATCGCTTTCCTCGGCCCGTGATCGTCCTCGCGCCATGGGATTTACCTCTCCGTGCTACGAACATTGCAAGCAGTGCCGCCGTTTGGTTCGCAACGCTTGACACTTTGACACATTGTACACCTTGAGCAGCCCAGAAACGAAAAAGGGCGCGAGCCTGGCCGCGCCCTTTTTGCTACGCATTATGTGCTCGCATTAGCCCAAGCGTTTCTTGAATTCCGCAGTCAACGCCGGTACGACCTCGTACAAGTCACCGACCACGCCGTAGTTGGCCACGCTGAAGATCGGCGCTTCGGGGTCTTTGTTGATGGCCACGATGATCTTCGAGCTGCCCATGCCGGCCAGGTGTTGGATTGCGCCGCTGATGCCGCAGGCGATGTACAGATCGGGCCGCACCACCTTGCCCGTCTGGCCGACCTGGTACTTGTAGGGAATGTAGCCGGCATCCACGGCCGCGCGGCTGGCGCCCATCGCTGCGCCCAGAGTATCGGCCAACTCTTTGATCAGCTTGAAGCCCAGGGCAGGATCTTTGGCCACGCCGCGACCGCCGCTGACGATGATCTTGGCGTCGGTCAGGCTCACCTCGCCCGTGGCGGTCACCTCAAAGTTCTTGACCTCCTCGCGGATGCCGGTGGCGGGCGTGACGGCGCCGGAGCGCTTGATCTCGCCGGCGCGGCCGGCGTCGGGCGTTGGGGCGGCAAAGGAGCGCGGGCGCACGCTGGCGACCTGCAACGGGCCGGTGAAGCGAATGGTTGTCAACAGGTTGCCGGAGAAGACCGGACGCACCGCCGCCAGGCCGCCGTCAACGAGGCTCAGGTCGGAGCAATCGGCCGCCAGGCCGGCGCCCAAGTCACAGGCGACCACCGCCGAGAGATCGCGGCCGCGCGCCGTCGCCGGGAAGAGCACGATCGACGGGCTGTAGCTCTTGATCAGATCCTCGACCACCGCCGCATAGGGATCCAGGCGGAAGGCCGCCAGCGAGCCGTCCTCCACCAGATGCACGACGTCGGCGCCGTAGCTGATGGCCTCCTGAGCTACTGTCTCCACGCCGTGGCCGATCACTACCGCAGCCAGCTTGCTGCCCATTTGGTCGGCCAGGGCGCGTGCCTTGCCCATGATTTCCCACGACACAGAAGCCGCTTTGCCGTTGAACTGTTCGACATAAACGAGAATGCTCATAGTTTCACCTCGTGTTTAGATGACCTTTTCGGCCATCAACAGGTCGGCCAGCTTGGCGGCAGTAGCTTCGACGGTCGCTTCTTTGACCATGACGACTTGCGTCGAGCGCGCCGGGGGCTTGCGAACGTCGGTCCAAGTGGCCTTGGCAGCGCCTGCGCCCACATCGCCGGCGCTGAGGCCGAGATCAGCCAGCTTCCAGGTGGGAATGACAGCCTTGGCGGCTTTGCGGATGCCCATGAAGCTGGGATAGCGCGGCTCGTTGATCTCCTTGCTGACCGAGACCACAGCGGGCAGGCTGGCCGTGAGCGTCTCGCGGCCTTCCTCTAGCTGCCGTTCCACCGTGATCTTGCCGCCGGAGATATCGACAATCTTGACGACCTGGGTGAGCAGGGTGGCGCCCAACTTGCGTGCCAGACCTGGGGCCACCGCGCCGCTGTTGCCGTCCACCGACATCTTGCCGGTCAGCACCACATCGACCGGCCCGTTCTTCTTGATCGCTGCGGCCAAGATGGCGGCTGTGCCCCAAGCGTCGGACCCGGCAAACGCAGGGTCATCCAAGAGGACGGCCTTCTGCACGCCACGCGCAATGGCATCCTTCAGCGCCTCCGTAGCCTTCTCTGGGCCGACGGTCATGACTGTGACGTCGCCGCCAAATCGATCTTGCAACAGCAGGCCCTCTTCCACGGCGAACTCATCCCAGGGGTTCAGGACGAGCGTCGCCTTGATGTCTCCGCTGACGGCCTCTGCGGCGCTGATCTTGGGCAGCTCCGCCGTATCGGGTGTTTGTTTCACACAGACGACGAAGTTCAAGGTGTCACCTCCTACAGGGGATCTATGGTCTGCTCGGCGCCGGCCACATGAAGCTGTTGTGCATCCGGCCAAAGCCTTTTGCATGGTTTGTGCACAGAGCCTTGCACCCGGCGTCCACGGCTGAGAACCAACAAAAAAACACAGGGGGGAACCGATGGCCACAGCGCTGGTTCTCACCTGTGTCGCAAAGACTGGCCGATACGCCAGGCTGCACTGCCTTGGTCAGAGCGATTATACCACAAGCATGACGCAGTGCGCCAAATTCCGCAATGTTCGGCGTGCACTGAGCTGTCTGGCGACGCCGGGTAGGCGCCGCAGCCGGCCGGCAGAACGGATGTGCACCTTGCGCCAAGCTGTGATACAATGGGTTGGCAGCCACGGGCAGTCATCTGACACCCTCGCCGCCAGGCGCTTGCAAAGTTGTGGCGCATACACGCATCTGGCGTAGGGCGCGCACTCGTTGATCACTTATCCTGTCGAGTTGCCCTATGGAGCGAACAGAGCTCATCAAGTTTTTGCGCGAACGGCCGCTGCTGAACTCTTGGCCCGTGTCCGACATCGAGGAGCTGGCGAAGCAGGTCACGTTCAGACAGTACCGCGCCGGCGAGTCCGTGTTTACTTCCGATGTGCGCGGGGACGATGCTTTTCTTGTCTACCGCGGTCGGGTGCGCCAATCGGCCTATGACGCCAACGGCAAGGAGTGGTGGTCGCGCCTGCACACGGTGGGCGATATCTTTGTGCAGCAGGCGCTCTATCGCGGTCGCGGTTACGCTAGCGCAGCCAAAGCAGAGGGGCTGTCAGAAATCATTCGGGTGCCGGCCCCGGTGTTCGCTGCCATCTTGGGCAAACATCCTGAGCTGTGGGCGATCATCCAAAACCCGGCGGCGACGCGGTTGCAAGCGATTCCGCTCTTGCGCGCGCTGGAGGATGAACAGGTCGAACAGCTGGCGCTGGCCACCGAGACTAAGCAGTTCAAGCCGGGCGAGGTCATCTGCACACCCGCCGATCCGGCGGGCTACCTCTGGATCATCGACTGGGGGCAGGTCAAGCTCAGCAGCCCTCCGCAGATCGGCGCTGGCCGAGGCCAGCGCCCAGCCCAGGCGCCCATGGGAGGCAGCGTCTCAGCCCAGGACACTGCGTCAGAATCAATCCTCACGGCCGGCAACTGGTTCTTCGGCGGCGCAGTAAGGATACCGCAGCAAGTGGGGGTAGGCGCCACAGCCGTTACCGACGCCAAGTTGATCCGCATTGCCGATCATCAGATCGAGCAGCTGCTCCAGACGGTGCCTGACTTCCGTTTCTTGCTCTACAACCGCCTCGACATTGCGCAGCGCTTGCGGCAAGCGCTCAGTCGAGATCAACTCTTTAGTGATCTCGGCGATCAGCACTGGCAGCAACTGGCGACCATCGCCGGCTGGGAGCACGTGCCTTCTAACCTCGATGTCACGCGCCAAGGCCAATACGGCACCAAGCTATACGTGCTGTCAGACGGCACTGCGCTGGTGCGCGGCACCGATGAGGCCGGTCGCGAGCGGCCGCGCCACATGATCGCGCTGGGAGAGCACGACGTCTACGGCATCAACGCCCTATTGCACGGCGACCGGCACGATGCAACCGTGCGCTCTTGGGTGGCTGCCAAAGACAGGCCGGCGCCCATCGACGGCTCCGACTGGTTGACCTTGCAGAAGGACGATGTGCGCTATCTGCTGCATACCAACCGCGCTTTGTGGGGCAAGACGAAGCTTTGGCAAGCAATCATGGTGCAACCCAAGCAGAAGCGGTTCAGCTGGCAGATGGAGGAGGAAGAAATCATCCACTTCACGCGGCGGCATCAGCTTTGGCTGTGGCTGCGTCTGGGAGCAGTGTTTTTCGGCGCCGCTCTGGTGTTGGCCGGGCTGCAGTTTCTCGGCTCTCTGATCGTCGAGGGTGGTCTTGCCTCGCTCAGCAGTGCTTTGGTGCTCATCGTTCTGATGCTGCCGTTCATTTTATGGTACGTTAACGATTACCTCAACGACTATTACGTGATTACCAATCGGCGCGTGCTGCGGCACGACCGTGTGCTGTTGCTCTACGAGAACCAACTCGAGGCGCCGATTGAACGGATTCAAGATATCGTCACGCGCAGCAGCTTGGTTGCCAAGGTCTTCAGCTATGGCTGGATGAACATCAGCACGGCCGGCATAGGATCCATCGCCTTCGACATGGTGCCGCATGCCGAAAAGGTGGAAAGCATCATCCGCGGCTTGCAGGGCGCGGTCAAGGCCGGATCGAAGGCCGAGCAGCGCGAGAGTCTGCGCAACAAGATTCTGAGCGGGCTGAAGATGCGGCTGATCCCCCTGATTCCGCCGAGGGCATTGCCGGAAGGCACGACGCTGCCGGAGGAGCAGAGCGGCTGGCAGCGTGGCGTTGAGCGCGTTTTCCGCCCCTTGCAGCGCTTTTGGCGTTGGCTGAAGGCGCTGCCTGAGAAGATCTACTTCTTCTTTATCGGTTTGCTGCCCAAGCGCGTCGAAGAGCAGGTTAAGAAGGAGCGACAGGAACGCCAACGCAAGCGCGCGGCCCAAATGCAAGACCAGATTGTCTACCGCAAGCACATTCTATTCTTGATCAAGGCGGCGATCATTCCCATCACCGTGATCGTGACTACGGTCGTCCTCGTCCTTTTCACCGAGTTTCAGATCCAGAAGCTGCCGCCCTTGTTCGCGGTCCCCTACTCCGTTTTCCTGCTGATCTGTCTTGGGTGGCTTTGGTATCGTGTGGAGAACTGGCGCAACGACAAGTACATTCTGACCAAAACCCACATCATCGACATCTATGCGTTGCCGCTGGGCCTGTTCGAGCGTCGGCGTCAGGCAGAGTGGAGCAAGGTGCAAAACGCCAACTACGAAATACCGAACTTCTGGGCGAATCTGTTCAACTTCGGCAATGTGCGCGTCGAAACCGCCTCCGTCGAAGGTGTGTTGAACTTCGATCGCATACCCAATCCACGCCGGGTGCAGCAGGAGATTGTGCTGCGCATCGGCGAAGCGCGGCAGGCGGCTGAACAGAGGGAGCGCGAGCAGCGCCAGTCCGATCTCAGTGAGACCCTGCAGATCTACAACGAAGCCTTGCAAGAGTGGGCGCAGCGCAATCAGTTGGTGGGCGCGCCCAATGCGCCCGGCGCGCCTGGCAGTCCCCCCGCGTAAGGTCGTGCATTGGCGCGAGTTCCCCGCGCCCTCGGCGCCTTTGTAGTGACGCCTCATGAATGTTGAGAAGATGATCCGGCAATAGCCGCTTGCGGCGTGTCGTCCCTCGTGCGAGGTCGCCGGGGGATAAATCCCACCGGCTGTCCAACAGCGCTCCGTCGACGGGGCTGAAAACGTGTCTGGCACGCGCTAACCCATTGCAGCGGGTGCTGTTATGTAGCCGGGGAACTTCACACTTGCACCTGCGACGCAAGTGCAGGTGTTCCCCGGCGGGATCGCACGTGCACGAGCTTCGCTCTATTACCAGAGAATCATCTTAAGGTTCAATAGTCGTCCGGGTCATTAAAGCAGAAGCGAGCTCCTTGCAGAGCTCGCTTCTGTGTGCTTGTTATCGGGTGGCGAGTGCCCGGCCTCTCCGCAGCACCTATTGCGCACTGCGCTTGCGCCGCGTTAGCCAGCGCACCAGCAAGATCAGGCCCACGATCGGCAGCGCCAGCAGCAGCAACACCGGCACTACAATGATCACCACCCGAATGATCAGGTCCACCAACCCCTGCATGATGTTGACCAGCGTTCGCGCCGCCTCCTTAACGGTCACCAGAGGTTGCCAGCCCTCTTCGACCACCGGCATCTGTCCTTGATCGGGCACCAGATCGACGTTGATGGTGGACAGCGCCGTGAGGTTAGCCAGATACTGCATGCGCCCCTTGACCTGCTCGATCTCGCCCCGCTTTTGGCTGACGGCGTTGTAGACCTCCAAAATGTCGGCCGGCTTGGCGTTGGGCCGCTCGCGCACCTCCTCCAGCAGAGCCAGCAATTCCTTCTCGGCCGCCTCCAGGTTGCGCAGCCGCGCCTCCAAGTCCACATACTCGGCCGTGACATCTTCGCTGTTCGTGCTTTCGCTCAGGACCCGTATGCCGAGTTGGCGCAGGCTGGCCAAGGTGGCGCTGTACTTCTCCACCGGCACGCGCACCACCATGCTGCCGCGCATCAGGTCGCCGGTGTATTGGCTGATCTGTGAACTCGCTACGTAACCGCCCGCCTCTGCCACCAGAGACTGCACCTGTTGCATGGCCTGTTCAGGGTTGCGGACCACCATCGAAAGATAGCCCGTGTAAATGATCTTGCGGTCGGCCGTGGCAAGCTGTTGCTGCTGCCACAAGGGGGTCTCGGCGCCCATGTCGGCTGCGTTGCCGCTGCCGACCTCCTGAGGCTTCGGCAGCGCTGCGGGCGGCTGTGCAGCGGGCGCGGCCGGCATGCTCTCGCGCGCCGTTTGCGGCGCCGCACCCGCGCATCCCCCTGCGATCAGCAGCACTGCCATCAACCACGTCAACAATATGACCCGTCTCATCTTCAACCTCCTAGGCGTGTAAGCGTGCGACGACTGAGCAATTACTCTCAGTGGGCAGGCCAGCGTCAGGCTGAGGGAGCCGGCATCGGGTAACATGCCGGCAATGACCCTACTCACCCAACGATGTTCCATTGATTGCATGCGCGTCCAGCGCTGCAAGTTCACGCTGCGCCTGGCCTGCCTGCCGGCTTTACCAGCCGTAGGCAAGACGGGCGATCAACCGTTCCGGCAGGCCGGCTTTGCGCATGTCGGCTTGCGTGATTTCGTAGTTGTAGGGGATACGTCGGAAACGCCACACCTGCTCCTCAGTATCCAGAAAGGCATAGCTGGCGCGCGGATCGCTGTCGCGAGGCTGGCCAACGCTACCGGGGTTGATGATCAGCCGATGGTTGCCGGCCAGCGAGATGTCCGAGTCATAGACCGGCGCATGGGCCGTGCACACAGGGCGTTCTGTGGCGTCGTTGTTGGCCAGGCGATAGATGCGCGGCACATGGGTATGACCCACGATGCAGAAGGGGGTGTCGAAATGGCTGAAGTTAGCTTGCGCCAGGCCGACGCTGTGGATGTACTCCCAGATCGGTTGGCGAGGGCTGGCGTGTGTAATCGTGAACTCGCCTTGCACCAGCGGTTGGTCGGGCAGTTGCCGCAGGTAGTTGTAGCTGAGCACGTCAAGCTGTCGCTGCGTCCACAGCACCATCTTGCGCGCCTCGGGGTTGAAGTCCTCGAGGTCGATGTTGCCTAGCGCTGCCCAATCGTGGTTCCCTGCCACGCGCAAATGCCCCTCGAACTGCTGCAAGCGCCGGATGCACTCGTTGGGCGAGGGCCCATAGCCGACGATATCGCCGATCGACCACACGGCGTCGAAGCCCTTGCGGCCCTGCCAGGTCACCTTCTCGGCGTCGGCCAGCACCTCTTCCAGGGCTGTCAAGTTGGCATGGACATCTGAAATTACCAGTATGCGCATTACAATCACCCGACCCGAAGACTGGATAGGCCCGGCTCTTGACCGAGCCCTTCTGAGTTAACCGGATGATACCATTGTGAGACGGTAGTGGCAAGTAACGGGTGGGTCGATCGTCCTTGACCGATCGTCTGTCACCCCGGCCGCCTGCGATCGAACATCTTCAGCGCCTACCATCAGACGATTGGGAGCTTTGCTGTAACACGCGCTATAATCCGGGCGTGACCGCGATGCAACCCACACAGATCACGCACAGCACAGAAGAGACAGAGGCGCTGGGCCAGGCACTAGGCAGGCTGTTGCAACCCGGCGATGTCGTGGCCTTGATCGGCGAACTAGGCGCCGGTAAGACCTGTCTAACCCGCGGCATTGCGCGCGGCCTGGGCATCGACGAGCCGGTCACCAGCCCCACGTTCATTCTGGTTGCAGAGTATCGCACCGCTGCCGGCTTTCCTTTGTATCACGCCGACTGCTACCGGTTGACAGATGCGTCCCACGAGGCCCAGGACATCGGCCTGGACGAGCTGCTGCTGGACGACGGCGTGGCCGTGGTCGAGTGGGCCGAGCGTATCGAGCCGCTGCTGCCGCCCGATCATCTGCGCATTACCCTGGCTGTGTTGGACGACACCCGCCGCCAGTTGACCTTTGCGCCGTACGGCCGGCGCGCAGCCGAATTGGTGCATCGGATCAATGGTGAACAGTGGACGGTTGCTGGTTAACCGTTAACGACTGCCCAACGCCCATTGACCATTGACAAAACCATTGACAATTGACTGTTGCCATGCTTCTCGCCCTCGACACCGCTACCCGCCATTCCGGCATCGCCCTTCTCGACACTAACGGCGCGCTGATCGCGGAGCTCAACTGGCACTCCGCCGACGGCCAAACGACCGAGCTGCTGCCGCGGCTGAGCCAGCTGCTGGCCTGGCACGCCGTCGAGCCGCTGCAGTTGCGCGCCATTGCCGTCAGTCTGGGCCCTGGCTCCTTCACCGGGGTGCGCGTGGCCGTGAGCGCAGCCAAGGGCATGGCGCTGGCGCAAGGGCTGCCGTTGATCGGCGCCTCGTCGCTAGACGTCACCGCTTATCCTTTCTTGCAGGCGTGCACCGTTCCAGTCTGCGCCGTAGTGCAGGCTGGCCGTGGCCGGCTGTGCTGGGCTGTGTACGCTGCCACGCCGGAAGCACTCCGGCCGGATAACATTCCTGTGGGGCAGATCGCGCTGCTGGACTTAGAACCGCCCTCTCTGAAGCGCCAGGAGGAAGGGGCGAGTGCACGGCGTGTGGCGGCGGTCCGGTTGGGTGAGTGGACTGGCTGGCGCACTGCCTATCACCTGACCGATGCCGCGACTCTGGCGCAGCAGATTGCGACGCCGACGTTGTTTGTCGGTGAGTTGGATGCCGAGAGCGTGCACGGGTTGCGCGCAGCGCTGGGTGCGCATGCCATGTTCACCTCGCCGGCCGTGGCCGGTCGTCGCGCCGGCGTGCTGGCGCATCTGGCCTGGCTGCGCTGGCAGGCCGACGACACCGACGACCCGGCCAGCCTCAGCCCGATCTACCTGCGTGAACCATGACTTCTGCCACCCTGCGCCTACGCGCCATGCAGCCCGACGACCTGCCGGCTGTCATGGCCATCGAAGAGCGGGTGTTCATCGGCGACGCCTGGCCGGAGAGCTTCTACCGCCGCGATCTGAACAACCCCCAAGCGCTGTACTACGTTTTGGAGCTTATCGCCGAGGACGCCACCCGCCACCTCCTTGGCTATGCCGGCTGTTGGTTTATCGAGGACGAAGCGCACCTGATGACCATTGCCGTGGCGCCGGAGTGGCAGGGCCGAGGGCTAGGCGCATGGTTGCTGCTGAGTGTGCTCGACCTGGTTGAGGCGCGGGGAGCTACCGTCTGTACCTTGGAGGTGCGCGTGAGCAACCTGCGCGCCCAGGTGTTGTATCAGCGCGTTGGCTTTGAGGTGACCGGGCGCCGACGGCGCTACTACCAAGACAACCGCGAGGATGCGTTGATCATGACCACACCGCCGTTGGCTTCGCCGGCCATGCGCGACCTGCGCCGGCAGCGCCAGGCGGAGGTGGCCAAAAAGCTGGCGCAGGTCGACGCTGATCCGTCTAGGGGTGGGAGGCCGGACTGCGGGGGCATCTCGGCGCCAAACTCGGTTGAAGCCTAGAGTCCTGATTCGCACTGGGCTGTTAACAGCTTGCAGGGTGTGTTTCACCGGGGGCGGTAACTGCTCAGGTGCCGGGCATTTGTAGGCGATTGGCGACCTAAGTTGGCTGCGCAGACACGTTTGCAAACCAGATGCCCATGCGCTGGGCGCACAACCGTCAATGAAAGCGCGGCGGGCACGGTCGGAGACCGG
>DAOUBX010000036.1:0-21147 GCA_034432445.1 Anaerolineales bacterium | reverse complement strand
ACTTGCGACCGGTTCCCAGCTTGAGCCGGCTCTGCAGACGCCCTGGCCAGCGCAGCCTTAAGTGCCCGGCACCTAGGGCTGAATAGTTGCTTGCTGTGAACGGCCCAAGATAGAAGAGGGCCTCAAGGCTTTGGCGTCTTGGTCGGCTCCGGCGTCTTGGTCGGCTCCGGCGTCTTTGTTGGTTTGGGAGTTTTTGTCGGCTCCGGTGTCTCGGTTTCGTCAGGCGTCTCGGTTGGCTCCGGCTCCTCTGTGGGGCTGGGAGTAGGTGTCGGTTGACGCGTGGGTGTAGGTGAAGGCGGCCGCGTAGCGGTGGGCTCGCGCGTCGGCGTAGCGGTGGGCTCACGCGTCGGTGTGGCTGTCGGCTCGCGCGTCGGTGTGGCTGTCGGCGGCCGCGTGGCGGTTGGCTCGCGCGTCGGTGTGGCCGTCGCTTCTGGCGTGCGCGTGGGAGTCGCAGTGGGCGGCTGTGTGTGGGTCGGTTCCGGCGTTTCTGTTAGCTCTGCCGTTTCGGTGGGTCGCGGCGTGACTGTGGGTGTGACCGAGGGCCGTTGTGTCGGCGTTGCCGTCGCCTGGGCTGTCGGCGTCGGTGTGGACGGTGGGCGCGGCGTTGGTGTAGCCGTAGCGAGCGGCGGTGAGGTGGGTTGCGTCGTGGCAGTAGGCGATGGCGCCACGGTTGCGGGTGATTGGCGGTCGGCGGTTGCCGTCGCCGTCGGCGTTGACGATGGGCGCGGTGTAGCGGTGGGTTGAGAAGGGCGCGTCGCCGGCGGTGGAACCGTGGCTGGCGTGCTCGACGGCGTGGCGGTGGGGGTGGTGACTACAACCGGCGAGGTGGGAGTGTCGGTCGGTGGTTGCGCCGGCGCGGTTGCTGTCGGTGTAGGTGTAGTCGACACCGGGGTGACGCCTAGCTGACGCGGGGGCGGCGGTGTCTCGATCAACAGTCGCTCGGGCGACAGCGGCGGTTCGGCGTCCCTGCGATAGCTTGGCAACAGAGCAGGATCATGGACGATGGCGCGCGTCCAGCGTTCCAGCCTGTCCAACTGCGCTGCAACGGTGTCAACCAGCCCGCGTTGGGCGGCCGGGACGACGGCGGCCAGCCCATCCAGCCAGCCGCGCGCCTCGGCGTGAAACGCCAACGATTGGCCCAGCAAATTGCTCGCCTCCTGCGGCCGGCCCGACCGGGCCAGATCGCCCAGGATCATCTCTGCCTCCGCCGCCATGCCCCCGACAAGGCTCGGTTCCAGTTGCTGTTGCGTTTGCCACAAGGCCTCCGCCTGCTCCAGCCGGCGCTGCGCCAGTTCAAGATGGCGCGTTGCGCGGGCTACAGGATCAGGGATCAGGCGAGCGGCGGCTGTCTCGGCCCCCTGGCGCAGGGAAAACAGGATGTTGCCCGGCTGGCTGGTTGCCGTCACGACGCCGAACAGTAGGATCAACGCCAAGGCGGCCAGCAGCCCTAGGCGGGGCGTGGCCAGCCAGCCGGCCAGACCGCGGCGACGTGCCGGTGCATCAGCTGCGGCGCGTTGCATAGCCGCGCGGCCACGCTGCACGGCGGCCGCCGACATCGGCGGCGGGGCCGTGCGCACTTGCTCGGCCAGCTCTAGCAATGGCCGCAGCTCGGCGGCGTGTTGAGGATAGCGCGCCAGGCAGGCCGCCAAGGATTCTCCGGCCGCCATACGCTCGAGACAATCATCCAAAACGGCAACGAAATCCATCTTGATCCTCGTCAGCTAGCCTGCGTCTCACTCAGAAGTCGGCGCAGGCTGCCCAGAGCTCGATGTTGCAGCGATTTGACGGCGCTCTCTGGTTTGCCGATGGCGGCTGCTGTCTGGGCGCTGGTCAAGTCGGCGACGAAGCGATAGTAAAGCACCTGGCGCTGGCTCTCACTCAGTTGGTTCAGCGCCGCGCGCAGGTCATGTTGTTGGGAGAGGCGTTCGACATGGTCGTCCCACGAGTCGCCGGCCGTTAGCTGCGCCGCGCTCTTTTCTAGCTGAGCCTCTGCGCGCGCTTGTCCGCGATGGTGGTCGGTGATGCAGTTGCTGGCGATGCGGAACAGCCAAGCCGAAAACGCCGCCACCTGGTTTTCCTTGGGCGGTCGAAAACTGTGGACGTGTTGCACCAGGCGCACGAACACCTCACTGGCCAGGTCTTCGGCCAAGCTTTGATCACCCACGCGATACCAAATGTAGCGATATATCTTGTCGATGTAAAGCCGGTACAGGGTATCCAGGGCAGACGGATCCCTCGAGCGGGCGCGCTCGAGGAGTTGAAGCAGCTCCTGGTCAGTACAAACGTCTCGCATGGGCAACACTGATGGCCTATCTAGTAGGGCAAACGCTGTCGAGACACCATACGGATACGGGGGAGTTAGCGCAAAAATCGATGGAAGAGCCCGCAACGATTGTATGGTCGCCAACGTTTGCCTATTATGCCGATGGCTAGCGCCTTCCGATGTCCTTGATTTTGCCTGCTCAGCAGGCAAAGCAACGCCTTGTCATAGGAGAGTGCCCTATGGGAGCAGATCGCACACGATTCAGCCGCAATCTCTGGTTGATAGTCGGTGGACTCATGGTGCTGGCGGTGATGCTGATCATCAGCGCGGCACCGTGGGTCAGGGCCGAGTCGGTGTTGCCGCCACAGACAACGTCTGCGCCGAACAGCGGCCAAGGGACGGACGCTCAGCCAGCGTCCGCCCTTGCCGACCAGTATCGTCTAGTCGGTTGGAACGACTTGGGCATGCACTGCCTGGACGATACGTTCGATGTCTTTTCCATTCTGCCGCCCTACAACAACTTGTGGGCGCAACTGGTGCGCGTGCCGGCTGATGGCAGCAGACCCGTGCTGGTCACCGAAGGCGTCGTCCTCGAATACAGTTTTGTGGATAATAGCTATTCTGCCGGCAAAATCAACTTTTGGGACAACGTGCAAGCGCTGTTCGGCGTTTCGTTGGCCCCGGACGTTGGGCTCGCCGGCAACGGCTTAGTCGGACAGATGACGCCATCGGGGGACCACTTCGTGGCCGAGGGCGTGCCTTTGACGCCTTACAACGACAGCACGCCAAGCACGCGCCAGCCCTATCAGCAAGCTCACGTGGTAGCGCGCGATGAGGCTACCGGACAGATTTTGGCTGAAACCACGTTTGTGGCGCCGGTTTCTGATGAGATGAACTGCAAGGGCTGTCACTACGACGGCGGTGTGGAGCACATTGCCACGGGCAACTGGCGGCTGAACATTCTAACCTTGCACGACAAAGAAGAACACACCAATCTCGTCAACAGCCAGCCGGTTCTCTGTTCCAATTGTCATGCTTCGGCAGCGCTGGGCAAGCCCGGGGTTCCCGGCGTGCCCAGTCTATCGCGAGCCATGCACGGCAAACACGCGCCGGAGGACGACAAGAACAGCGCACTGAATACAGACGCTGGCTGGGCGCAACTGATTTCATGGACGCAAGGAGGGCAAGCGTCGGCAACAAGCACGGCTCCATCGCTGTTGAGCAGCCGTCCGGCCGACGAAGGCACCAATGACTGCTATCAATGCCATCCTGGTCCAGAGACGCGTTGTCTGCGCGATACGATGTCGGCTCAGGGCATGTGGTGCACCGACTGTCACGGTGACATGAAAGCCGTGGCCAGTTCCAATCGGCAACCTTGGGTGGATGAGCCGAAGTGTGGTACGTGCCATGGCCCCAACTATGCCGAGAATCCGGGCAAACTCTTCCGCCAGTCCACCGGACACGGTGGTTTGTTCTGCGAAGCTTGCCACAACAGCACACATGCAATTCTGCCCAGCCAGCAGCCGCTGGACAACCAACAAGTCATCGCGCTGCAGGGCAGCGCCGACACACTGAAGGATTGCACGGTTTGTCATGGCGCCAACATCCCTGAGGGCCCCGGGCCGCACGGCATGCCTAATCCCTCCACCGCAACACCGGCGCCGACCGGGACGGTTGTAAGCACCTCCACGCCTACTGCCACCTCGACGGTGACGCCGGCAGCGACGAGCACGCCCACGCGGACCGCAACGGCCACGGCGACGCGTACGGCCACCGGCACGCCCACGCGGACCCCCACACGAACACCAACTGCGACAGCGACACGCGTGCGCCGGGCGACAGCGACGCCGACGAGGACGGCTACTCCGACACGGACGGCCAACGCAACATCTACCTTGACGCCGAACGCAACGCCGACAGCGACGAAGGCCGCAACGCCCACACCGACGCGCCGCGCAACGCCGACAAGGACCCGCAGGCCGTCGGATCCACCTGCCGGCGAGGCAGCCAGGCTCATCTACCTGCCCCTGTTTTCCAAATGACTTTTGAAGGGGCGACAGGAGCTGCGATCCCACAACCCCTGTTGAAGACAGCCCCTCAACGCTTGTTCGACTGCGGAAGTGGCCGCTGCCTGTGCGCCTTGAGCGCTGGCTCACATGAGTGCTGGCTCAAGAGCAGGTGCTCTCAGCGCTGCATGGTCGCTTCCGCAGTCCCGGCGGTTACACCTCAGCGCCCCACATAGCGGCTTAGTACGCTGTCCACCTGCCCACCGTATGCCTCCCCGAACAAGTTCAGGTGGTTGAGTAGGTGGTAGAGCTGGTACAGGGGAATGCGTTCGTCGCGGCCGGGCGCAGGGGGCCACGCTTCGTCATAGGCGCGGTAGAACTCCGGCGGAAAGCCGCCGAACAGTCGGCACATCGCCAGCTCGGCCTCGCGGTCCCCGTAGTAGACGGCCGGGTCGATCAGCACAGGCTGATTGGCGGCATCCACGAGCCAGTTGCCGCTCCATAGGTCGCCGTGCAGCAGCGCCGGCCGGCAGGCGTTCTCGTCGATCCAGTGGTCGAGCATGCCGATCAGGCGCTCGAGGCGCTGGCGCCGCTGGCGAGGCAACAAACCGCGCCGGCCGGCCAGCTCCATCTGGAAGCCCAGGCGGCGCTGGCCGTAGAACTCGATCCACGAGGACGCCCAGCGATTGTCCTGGGGCGTGTCGCCGCAGTAGTTGTTGTGGTCCAGGCCGTAGGCATCAGCGGTTGTGCGGTGCAATGCAGCCAACTGCCAGCCAAGCACCTCCCCCGGCGCGAGCGTCCTCCCCTTGGTAGTAACGGCTTTAGCCGTCTCCGCCGCGGGGCGACTGAAGTCGCCACTACGAAGGGAGCCGCGCTCGATCCACTCCATGACGATGAACGCCGGTCGCCCGCCGGTGGCCGGGCCATGTGCGTACACCTGTGGCACGCGTACGGCGCCCGTCGCCGCCAGCAGCGCCAACCCGCGCGCCTCGGCTTCGAAGAATGGGGGCCAACCTGCGGCCTGCGGCGGTTGGCGGCGCCACTTGACGAGGGCAAGACTGGACCAGTCTATCAGACTGGCCCAGTCTGGAAGTCGCAAATCGACGCGCTGCGAGCCGTCAGCGGCAAGACTGGGCCAGTCTATCAGACTGGCCCAGTCTGGGTGCAAGTCGCTCATAGCCCGTGCTCGGCGCGTATGTGCGCCAGCAGCCCGCGACAGCCGGCATCCACCAGGCCGTAGACGTAGTCGAAGCGGCCGTCATAGTAGGGATCGGGCACGTCCTTGGGCGCGCCGGCCGGCGCAAAGTCCAGCAGCCGGTGCAGCTTACCGTCCAGCTGACCACTGCGGTCCAGCCGGCGCAGGTCAGCCAGGTTTGAGCCGTCCATGGCGACCACGTAGTCGAACCGTTGCAGATCCGACGGCCGCACCTGGCGCCCGCGGCCGTCGTAGGAGATGCCGTGCTTGCGCAGCACGGCCAGCGTGCGGTAGTCGGCCGGGTCGCCTTCGTGCCAATCGGCGGTGCCGGCCGAGTCCACCTTGATCTGATCGGCCAGCCCGGCATCGTTGACCAGCTGGCGGAACACCGCTTCGGCCATCGGCGAGCGGCAGATGTTGCCTAGACAAACAAAAAGTACCTGAATCACGTGTTACCGCCTCCTGCGCAGCGGCAGCCATGCCAGCACGCGCTGGATCTGCTCGTCCCAAAAGCGCCACTCATGGTCTCCCGGGCCTTCTGCGTAGGTTAGATCGAGGCCTAGGCGTTGGGCGTGGTCGCGAAAGCGCGTGTTTTCTACGTAAAGAAAGTCCTCGGTGCCACACCACTGGTACAGCCGTGGCTGGGGCCCGCTGGACTGCGCTACCTGTTCGGCCAGGTGCAAGAGGTCGTGCGGACTGCCTGCCAGCTTGCTCAGGTCGCCGAATATGTTCGTCCATTCCTGTCGCTCTTCTGGCTCCAGATGTTGGACCCCCCACGCCTGATCGAGCGCGCCGGAGAGGCTGGCCGCGGCCGCAAAGCGCTCTGGCAGGCTCAGCGCCAGCCTAAACGCGCCGTAACCACCCATCGACAGGCCCGCGACAAAGGTGTCCTCGCGCTTGCTGGACAAGGGGAAGAAGCCCTGCGCCAAGGCGGGCAGCTCCTGGCTGACGAAAGTCCAATAGCGTTGGCCGGTTGCCATGTCGGCGTAGAAGCTGCGGTGGACGGCCGGCATGACGACCGCCAGGCCCAGCGCGTCGGCGTAGCGCTCGATGGATGTGCGCCGACACCAGATCGTATGGTCGTCGGACAGGCCATGCAGCAAGTAGAGCACCGGGTAGCGGCGTCGCACGGGCTGGGGCAGGATCACGTTCATCGCCGTGCACAGCCCCAGGGTTTCAGAGAAGAAGTTGCACTCGATGAGAGCCATGGTGTTTTCCTGGGAGCATCTATCTGGAACTACGCAAACAGCCGAAACGCATGAGCGATCGACGGCTTTACGGCAGGTCAATCTGCGCTTTATGGCATGACCGGATGACGGGGGGCATCGGCGCTTGGTCTGCGGCTGACCTGCACGGGGTCGCCCAAAAAGCGCGGGCCACGGCGCAAGACCTCAACGTCCACCACCGCTTGGACGCGCGCCAACACCTCGCGCGCCTGTACACGGCGACTCCAGTAGCCGGACGGACCGGACGCAGCGTAGCCGATGACGTCGTGGCCCTTTTGGTCGGCCAGATAGAGGGCGCGCGGCAGGTGAAAAGCTTGGGTCACGATTACGTAGGAGTCGAGGCCGAACACATCGCCGGCTCGGTAGACCGAGTCTAGCGTGCGAAAGCCGGCGTAGTCGGCGGTGATGTGCTCGGCGGGCACGCCCAGCGCCACCAGGTCGGCCTTCATCTGCGCCGGCTCGTTGTAGTCTTGGCTGCCGTTGTCGCCGCTGACCAGGATGCCTGCCACCTTGCCGCGATGGTAGAGCTCGGCCGCGGCGCGCACGCGGCCGGCGTAGAAGCTGTTGATGCGGCCACGGGAATACTTGGACGTCCCCAGCACGAGGGCGATTTCCCGCTCAGGCATGTCAGCTAGTTGGGTAAACACCCGTCCCTCGCCTGCGACCATGACGAGTTTGTTGGCCCAAGCCACAAAAGCCGCGGCCGCGGCGCTCACCAGCAGCGCTAGGATGGTCAATGTCAATGTAAGTTTGCGGATCATGGCACCTTTCGACGCAACGACGGAATGATGCAACGCAAGCACTCCTGGGCGCAACTACTCAGCCCTGCGTGCCGGGCACTTGTGTCTGCGTTTACCAGAGCGTGTCTGCAGAGCCGACCTTGGCTGCCAATCGAGCGCAAGTGCCCGGCGCCTGCAGAGTCGTTCTTGCGTTATCATGCCTCACATCCGTCCGCAGCGTCGGTCATGTTCCTCACCTTGCCGTTCGGCTGTCTTCTCAGCGCGGCGTGAGCACCAGACGCTCCTGCGCCACGCGCTCCACCGCGGCGCGGCTGAAAGGCATCGGCAAGAGCTCGCCGGCGCGCCATGGGGCGATCATGTCGGCATAGTGGGAGCTGGCGACATGGCCCGACTGGCCGGCAGGCACGACCATGCGGCTTCGCTCCCAGTCGCCCACGTCGGCCACGAAGCGCATGGCGGCCACGCCCAGCACCGGCTCAAGAGGGAACACCGGCTTGCCGCTGGCCCGCAACAGCGTATCGTGATCGCCGCCCATGGGATAGGGGCCGCGGTTCAACAGCCGGTCCAGCGGCTTGACTGCGCCCAGCGGATGGGCAAAGACCACGCGGTTCAGGCGTCCCCATGTCCACGTCTGCATGTCATCGCCCAGCTCGGCGCGCATCAGCTTGAGCGCCTGGCGCAACGAGCGGTGCACCACTTCCTGCTTGAAGCGCGGCAGGCCGTTCTCCGGATCGATCAGCCACGCCGTGTCTTTGGGGTTATCGAGCATGTCTAGCAGGCGCACAAAGCTGCGACCATGGTAGGGGCTGGTGCCGCCGAAGGGCGATAGGGTATCGATGCCAACGTAGGCGTCGGCCAAGTCGCCCAAATGGGCGTCGAAGACGATGTGCAGCGCTTGCAGCCGGCACACGTAATAGATGCTGGCGGCCACGCTGTCCGGCTCCATGCGGTAGTCCCAGGCGCGCAGGAGCGTCAACGCATCGTTCTCACGCGTGTTGGTGGGCTGGATGGTGAGCAGGTGGCGCACGAAGCGCTTGGCCTGTGCGCTGTAGCTGTCCATCTGGAAGCGGGCGAAGTCCTCGGCGGAGAAAGGCGCGTCGCTCGTCAGCAGCTCGGCCACGCGAGCAGCACGGCAGGGGTTCTCCCAGTCTGAGCTGAGGAAGTGTGGATAGGTCTCGGCCACAATCTGGTTGTTGGCGACGCCGATCCAGCCCTGTGCGGGGTTGAGCGCTTGCGGCAGCTCATCCAGGGTGAGGTAGCGCTGCCACTCGTATTCGCCGGTCCAGCCCGGCACGGGCGCCATGCCGAAGCCCTTGGCTCGCACCGGCGCCCAGCCGGCCTGCAGGTAGGCGATGTTGCCGGCCGTGTCGGCGTAGACGAAGTTGTGCGCAGGCGCCGCCCAGTCGACCAGAGCGGCGCGGAACTCCTGCCAGTTGCCGGCGCGGTTGTAGCCGAGCACGCTGCGCAGGAGATTGCTCGGCTCCAGGGCTACCCACCGCAGAGCCAAGGGCCGGTCCATCCCCACAAGGCCGCTGATGATCGGCCCATGATGGGTGATGACCACTTCCTGAATCACCGGGGCGGATCGTCCCTTGACGTGGATGACTTCCTGCACGACCTTGGCGTCGCGCCAGCTTCCCTCGTACTCGTATTGGTGGGGGTTGTCCGGGTTCAGCTTTTCAATGTATAGGTCTTGCGCGTCCTGCCAGCCGGTGGTCAGTCCCCAGGCGCAGTGCTCGTTGTGGCCGACGACCACGCCGGGCACGCCGGGGAAGGAAACGCCGGTGACGTGATAGCGGCCGCCGTTCAGATGCACCTGGTAGAAGACGCCGGGCAAGGTGACGGCCAGGTGGGTATCGTTGGCCAGGAGGGGGTGGCCGGTGGCCGACCGCTGGCCCGCAACAACCCATTGGTTGCTGGCGCCGGGCGTCAGGATCAGGCCCGGCAGCGGCGCAGCAGGGCGCGTGATGCGGTCGGGCCCGCCCAGCAGGCTTTCCACCAGGCGCAACGCATCGCGCAGCGCCTCGCTGCCCCAGCCGTTGGGCGGCGCCGCCTGGCCGGCTGGCAGGCCGGGGCCGGCCACGGTCGTGGGGTTGTCGGACGGATAGCGCGGTTCCAGGTCGGCGGCGCGGTCAGCGCCGAGGATGGCTACTAGCCGGCTGCGCAGCACCTCGCTGGTCCAGTTGCAACTCAGGTTCAGGCACATCAACTTGGCCCAGTAGAGCGTATCGACCGGTCGCCACGGGTCGGGCTGAAAGCGCAGCAGGGTGAATTCCAGCGCCAAGCGACCGCGACGCTGGCGCATGTAAACGTTGACGCCGGCAGCGTAGGCTTCCAAAACACGCCGCGAGGCGGCATCCAGGCTGGCCAGCTCGGCCTCGGCGGCCCGGTTCAGGCCAAGGACGCGCACCAAGCGATCGACCTCTACCGTCGTCTCGCCCAGAACCTCAGACAGCCGGCCAGAGCCCAGACGACGCTGCAGCTCCATTTGCCAGAGGCGATCTTGCGCGTGGACGTACCCCTGGGCGAAGAACAGGTCATCCTCCGCTTGGGCAAAAATATGCGGCACGCCCCAGCGATCGCGCATGATCTCAACCGGGCCGTGCAGGCCAGGCACGCGCGCCGCGCCGTGGGTCTGCGGCAAGAAGCGCCGCCAAACGGCCCAGCCTGCAGCCGCGCTTGCGGCTGAGGCCGCAACAAGTATGGCGAGAGATTTCTTCATAGCAACCTCGAGTTTCTAAGCAGACGGCAACTGCTCAGGCTCCAACGGCAGACAGGCCACGGTTGGAAGTCCACGTTTCGGCCGGTTTTTGACGCCCGACCCGGCTGAAGCCTAGACTTCTGTCGCAGGCCGCATGAGAGCTGCTAGCCTGTTCACGCCGACCCGTGTTAATCATCCCAGTCGTCCGCAGCTTGCCCCGGCATGGCGATGTGCACGACCTCACCGTGGATGTTGATGACGACCCGGAAGCCGAGTATGCCCAGCCAAGCGCGCGTCTCCTCCGGCAGGGTTTGGTCGAGCGCTTGATCGATGTTCTTGAGCGATGCGTCGATCATGGCCTTGGTGAACAGGTCGTCGCGGCCCATCATGCGCATCACTTCTTGAACGGCGAGATCCTTGTAGGGCTCCATCTGCTCGCGCAGATACAGCAACACCTGGCGATCGACCTCGCGCGCGGCCACATGGCGGCGAAAGCCATCATCCAGCACCACGTAGTGAGCCTCGCCGCCGACGTAGGCGATGTCTACCGGCTGTCCTGCTTCGTCAAAGACTAGACCGGCGAACAACGCGCCGGGCGCTGCTGTGGGTGTCATGGTACCTCGCTTGCACGGACGTAGTGCGTTAACAATTCAGCCGTAGGCGCCGGGTACTTGCGTCGGCGTTTGCGAGGGTGACTGCGGAGCTGACTTGAGCTGCAAACCGGTCGCAAGGCCCTCCGGCATGGGTCCCGACGCCCGGCGCCTGAAGCGTTACGTTGCGCTTAGAGTAACACGCTTGGCGCACAGCGTCAACTTCAGGCGCATCTGCTTGACAAATCGGCGGTTTTCTGGCATGCTTGCACCGCACAACGCCACGACAGCCTACTCAAGTTGATGATCTTCGACCCAGGGAAAGGGTCCTTGCGTGCTCGTACTCATCCTGTTGTTTAGCCTACTGCTCAACCCTGCGCCGGCAGGCGACAGCCCGTGGGAGGCCGCCACCGAGCTTCCCGCCCGCGGCCAGGTGACCTTTTACGCGCCTGGCTTGATGGAGTGGGTCTACGAACATCGATTGCGGCTAGACCAGGTGCCTGTCTGCGACCCACCGGCCTGCGTGGGCTATGTGGCCATGCTGCGACCGGGCGACCTGGGGCGCCAGGTCTGGCTGAAGCCGGCCGGCCAAGCAGCAGAGGGGCCGTTCCTGGTCGTAGATTACGCGGCGCGGCGCAACTTCGATGCCTTACGGGCGCGCGGCCTGGTAGCCGAAGTAGACTACGCCACAGCGCAGCGCTGGCAGATGCAGGGCCCGCTGACGGACGTCCTGGTCCTGGGCGAGTCGCCGTACACGCGTCGCCATTTTCTGCCCACGGTGGGTGTCAGCGGCTCGGTTAGCAACCTCGCCCAAAATGAGCCGGCTGCGCGCAACCCGGCAGCCCGCCCCGGGCGCCTTTGGCTGCCTGTGATCCTCAACGACTCCCGTTGATCGCCACTTGCTGTACCCTGCGAGGGGAACGACATGACAGACACCCCAGTTGTCGAGTACCGGCCGATGATCCGCGATCTGCCCCAGGGCGAGCGCCCGCGTGAACGCCTGGCCCACTACGGCGCGGGCGCGCTGAGCACTGCCGAACTGCTGGCCATCATCCTGCGGGTAGGCACCGGCGGCGAGAACGTCGTGCGTGTGGCTGAAGTCATGCTGGCGCGCTTCGACGGACTGCCGGGCCTGGCGCAGGCGACCTTGGACGAGCTGTGCCAGGTGAAGGGCGTGGGCGAGGCCAAGGCAGTGCAGATCAAGGCCGCTCTGGAGCTGGGCCGGCGCCTCCTGGTAGCTGCGCCGCACGAACGGCCGCAGGTGCGTTCTCCTGCCGACGCCGCCAATCTGTTGATGGCCGAGATGTCACTGCTCCCTCAGGAGCACCTGCGCACGGTCTTGTTGGACACGCGCAATCGGGTGACCAAGATACACACCATCTACATCGGCTCGCTCAACGCGGCATCGGTGCGCGTGGGCGAGATCTTTCGCGAGGCCATTCGCGCCAACTGCGCGGCCATGATCCTCGTGCATAACCACCCCAGCGGCGACCCAACGCCCAGCCCGGAAGACGTGCAAGTTACCCGCATGATTGTCGAGGCCGGCAGTTTGCTGGGCATCGACGTGCTGGATCACCTGGTCATCGGTCGCCAGCGCTTTGTAAGCCTGAAGGAGCGCGGGCTGGGGTTCAAGTGAAAACGGTTGTCGCAGGCAGCGGGCTAATCGCGCTGCTGTTCCGCCCCCAGGCCAGGGCCTTTGCTATGACCACCGTCCTCTATCCGATGACTTTTGTCCCCGTGCTCAAGGACTACCTGTGGGGCGGGCGCAACCTGGAGACCAAGCTGGGCCGCCGCTTGCCGGCCGAGGGCGTCATCGCCGAAAGCTGGGAAATCGCTGCGCACCAGCATGGCACGTCGGTGGTCAAGAATGGCCCCTACGCCGGTTGGACGCTGACTCAGGTTCACGCTGCGCTCGGCCTGGACTTGATCGGCGCTAACAACGCCTG
Source organism: Anaerolineales bacterium (assembly GCA_034432445.1). Taxonomy (GTDB): domain Bacteria; phylum Chloroflexota; class Anaerolineae; order JAAEKA01; family JAAEKA01; genus JANWYQ01. Next base: position 8,480 of record DAOUBX010000036.1, on the reverse strand, counting down.
GGCGCAGGAACGCGGCAAGTTTCCCTTGCTGATCAAGCTGCTGGACGCCGCCACACCGCTCTCGGTGCAGGTGCATCCTGACGACGCCTATGCGCTGGCTCATGAAGGCAACGAGCTGGGCAAGACAGAGATGTGGGTGGTGCTGCACGCCGAGCCGGGCGCCGAGTTGATCTTGGGCGTCACGGCTGGCACAACGCGCGCAGCCTTCCGCCTGGCCATCGAAGAGAACCGGCCGGAGACCTGCCTCCATCGGGTGCCGGTGCAAGCCGGCGACCACATCTGCGTGCCGGCCGGCACGCTGCACGCCATCATGGGCGGGTTGTTGATCGCCGAGATCCAACAGAACTCCGATGCGACCTATCGGGTCTACGACTGGGGCCGGGTGGCCGCGGACGGCAAGCCGCGGCCGCTACACGTGGACAAGGCGCTGGACGTGATCGACTTCGACCGCGTCGAGCCGCAGCTCGTCCCACCCACGCTGCTGGCCGAAACTCCTGGGCTGCGCCGCGAGCTGCTCTGCCGCAACCGCTACTTCACCACCGAGCGGGTCACGTTGGCCGCCGGGGCCGAGTTTCGCGGCGCCTGTACGGGCGCATCGCTGGAGATCTGGGGCGTGATCGAGGGCCAGGTAACGATCAACGAGTTATCACTCGATGCCGTGCGCTTCTGCCTGCTGCCGGCAGCGCTGGGAGAATACGCAGTGACAGCCAACACGCCGGCGACGTTGCTGCGGACGTTTGTGGAGAAGGTGTGAGGGAGGGGAGGGAAAGGGGGGAAGGGACAGGAGCCGCTGCAGTTGAGATCGTCATGCCCAGCGGGCATACAGATAGTGGCGCAGCATGTTGCCGTCCTTGATCACCAGGACAGCGTTGTCCGGGCTTGCAGCGGCTGCGATCAAGCGGTCGAAGCGATCGCGCGTCCATCGGTTGGTAAGAGGCTGGCTGACGATGCGGTTGAATGGCTTCGCAGATCGGTGAGCCGGTACTCAGCACCTCATCAAGGGCCGAACCAGCAATCGCCGGCCCGGCCCTTGCCCACTTGCCTACTTGTTTACCCGCTTCCCCCTCACGGCCCCGCCGCCTCCTCCACCACCGGCACACCGGCGAAGCGCGCGGCCAGCACTACGCTGTCGGCCACCCAGGCCGGGCCATTCGGCGTTTGCACCTGCCACCAGGTGCGGTCGACGTTGCTGCCGATGATGGGCAAGCTCTCGCCGGGCTGCATCTGCCCGACGATGGCAAAGCTGGTGCCGGGCCCGCTGCGCAGGTTGGCGACGCCGCTGCCCGTGAACACCGCCGGCTCGACGACTTCGGACAGGTTGATCGGCTGCTTCAGCCAGCGGTCGAAGAACTCCACCGAGCGGCTCATTGCCACGTTGAAGTTGAGCGAGATGTTGTGGTTGTCGCCGGGGTAGGTGTACAGCTCGATCGGCATGCCTACGTCCAGACCCTGCTCATACAGAATCTGCGAAAACTCCACCGGCACACTCTCGTCGCCGGTTGTGTGATGAAGTTGAATCGGGCCCGATAGGTCGTGCAGGAAATAGTTGGCCGACAAGCTGCGCCAAAACTGCGGATTCTGCTGTGGAGAGCCGAATTCGCCGGTTAAGCTGTTGCGCCAGCGGCCGCGGGTGCTGTTGGGGTCAGGCGTAGGCGCCGGCCGATTGCCGCGGCGCCAGCCTGTCAGTAGATCTTCGTAGGCCCCGACAACGCCGCCCCAGATCACCCCCGCTTTGATGTCGGGATCGACCACCATGGCGCGCAGCGTGATCCAGCCGCCCATGCTGTGGCCCCACATGCCGATGCGCTCCGGGTCGGCTTCAGGATATTGCTTGAGTGTGGCTACGGCGTTGAGCACGTCGATTACGTAGGCCGGCGAACCATAGGCGCCCACCGCGGTGCCCTCAGAGCGGTCGTGCCCGCGATAATCGGGCCGGAAGACGATGTAGCCGCTGCGCGCGAAGCCGTCTACGTAGGCCACGTAGCGCTCGGTTGTGCGGTATTGTGCAGGCGGAATGTAGCCGTGGTTGAAGATGATCACCGGCCAGCCGCTGGCAGGTCGTTGCCCGCGCGGCACGGTCAACAAGCCGTACTGCTTGAGCTCTTCTGAGTAGTAGGATGCGTAGTAGCGATTGTAGTTGGAACCAGGCGCCAGCGTTTGCTCGATGACCAGCGGGCTGCCCGGGTAATCCTGTCGGCGCAGGTACTCGATGGACAGCGGGAAGATGGGCGTTGGGGTGGGCGTGGGCGTCTGCGTTGGAACCGGCGTGGCCGTGGGCGTCTGGGTGGGTGTTGCGGTCGGCGTCGCAGTGGGCGCAGCCGGCTGAGCCGCCGCACCGACGACAGCCGGCTGCGCAGCCACAGCAGTTGGCTGCTCTACCAGAGCGACTGCCGCTGGCTCGGCCGGGGGCGAGGCCGGATTGCGATCTTGCCCGCAGGCGGCAAGCGTCAGCATCGCCAACAACGCCCAGAGCAAGAGGAATGGGCGTATCCGCGTCGCCTTTGAGGTGGGTTGTGTGTTCATAGTGCGACGATCTTACACGCGATGGCGCGCCGTTTCAGTCAGATACCTCTCCAACCTTAACCACAGGAACAGTTGCCAGTGTGGGGGCAGCCAATCCCACCGTGAGCGCCTGGTGACCTCCGATCACGGCCGCGCGCCCAAAGTCAGCGGAACGGTCAACGCCTTGCCGTTGCGCAGCACAGTCATCTCGATAGTCTGGCCGGGCGCGGTGTAGAACACCAGGTAGGCGTTCAGCTCGTCGAAGTTGCGCACGGGCCGGCCGTCGACCGCGATCACCAGGTCGCCGCCGCGGCCCGTGTTGGGATCGGCTGCGCGCAGGCCGGCGCGGTCGGCCGGGCTGCCGGCGGCCAGGCTCAGGATGTAGGCGCCCTGAGTTTGGGGCAGGCCATACTGCGCCTGTTCGCTTAGGCTGAGCTCATTGGCAAAGCTGAGGCCCATATAGCTGTAGGTGTGTTTGCCTGTTTCGATCAGGTTGGGCACGATGCGGCGCACCGCTGCTACCGGGATGGAGAAGCCCACGCCGGAGTTGACGCCGGTGGTGCTGGCGATCGCCGAGTTGACGCCCACCACCTCGCCGGCCAGGTTGAGCAGCGGCCCGCCCGAGTTGCCGGGGTTGATGGGCGCGTCGGTCTGGATCACGCCGGGCAGCGAGTAGGTGAAGCCGGACCCTTGCGTGCGCTGCGAGCGCAGGCTGCGGCTCAGCCCACTGACGATGCCCACCGACATGGAGCCCTGCTCGCCAAAGGGGTTGCCGATGGCGGCCACAAATTGACCAACCTGGAGCGTGTCGGGCTCGGCCAGCGGCAGCGGCTGGACGCCGTCTGGCAAGGCCTCGACCTTGAGCACGGCCAGGTCGCTGTCGGGGTCGGCGCCGACCAGCCGGGCGGACAGCCGCATGCCGTCAGCAAAGACGATCTCGTAGCTGCGGCTGCCGGCGACGACGTGCCGGTTGGTGACGATGTGGCCCAGCTCGTCGTAGACGAAACCGCTGCCGCTGCCGGTGGAGGTGATGATGTAGACCACCGATGGGTTGGCCTGCTGGTAGAGGGCCACCAGCGTGTCCTGCAGCTCAAAATCGTTGCCGGCCAGCAGCGCGCTGGGCTGGTGGATGGGGGTGCGCGCCTCAAGCTGGGCTAGCCGGGCCGTCACAGCCTCGTCTACCAGGCGGGCCATGATTTCCTGGCTGGCCTGGGGTAGGCTCTCCTGCAACGCGTCTTGAACGGCGGCGCGCAATGTCTGACGGTTGATCTGGTCGGACTGCCCCGGCAGTCGCGCTTGTACGGTGGCGGCCACGCGCTCTGCCAGCGCCGCCACGTCCACCGTGGGCGCCGGCGTTGCGCTCGGTTGCGGGGCACAGGCGCCTAGCAAGGCAAGAACTAGAATCAGCGTCAAACCCAAGAACTTCAATCTCATCACAACATAACCTCTCTTTCGTAAACTCTTGCATGCGTAGTCACGTCACAAATCTGCTGCGCTGCGGCTGGCGGCCGGCAACGCGATGGCAAACGTGGCGCCCTGGCCGGGCGTGCTGTCGGCCCAGATCGTCCCGCCGTGCGCCTCTACCAACGACTTGGCGATGGCCAGACCCAGGCCCGACTCGCCGTTAGCCGTCCGCGCCACATCAGCCCGGTAAAAGCGATCGAAGATGTGGGGCAGATGCTCAGGTTCGATGCCGGGCCCGGTATCGCTTACCCGCAGCAGCACCCGATCTCCCTGCGCTTCGGCGCTCAGGGTCACCACCCCGTGGGCCGGCGTGTAGCGCAGCGCGTTGCTGACCAGGTTCGCCAACACCTGCGCCATGCGCTCCCGGTCAACCGCCAGCGGTGGCAGGTCGGGCGCAACGCGTGTTTCTAGGCGAATGTTGCGCTGGGCTGCCAGCGCGGCGTGAGCCACGGCGGTTCGTTCGAGCAGCTCGGCCGGCGCCAGCAACGTCTGGTTCAGCGTCAACTCGCCGGCATCGGCCAGCGAGAGGACGCGCAGGTCGTCCACCAAATGGCTGAGCAGTTGGGCTTCGCCGTACATCGCCTCGTAGATGGCCGGCTTGCCTTGCAGCTTGCCATCGCTCAACGCCTCGGTGTAGCCCAGGATGATGCTCAGCGGCGTGCGCAGCTCGTGCGCGATGTCGGCGGTCATTTGCCGCCGTAGATGCGCCTCCGTTGCCAGGTCAGCGCTCATCTGGTTGAAGGAGCTGGCGAGTTGGGCCAATTCGTCAGATCCATGCACCGGCACTTGATGTCCTAGCTCGCCCCGCGCCACCCGCTGCGTGGCCTCGGTCAGCTCCTTGACCGGGCGCGAAATGGCGCGGGCTAGCAACACGCCGATCAGCAACGCTAGCACCGTTGCGCCCAGCGCGCCCCAGATTATGGCCTGGTTCACGCGGCGCAAGAAGTCCGCTTCTAGCGCGGGCGGTACCCTCTCCATGACCGCCGCCGGCATATCCACCAGGACGTAGCCCACGGTTTGGCCGTCAACCTCGATGGGCAGCGCCTGCCGCAGCTCGTTGCGGCTGAGCTGTTGATTGAGTGCAAAACGCCGCGTGCCCAGCGTCACCCGGCCGTTGGCGTCGGCCAGCGCTACCGGCGCGCGCAGGTAACCGAGCCGGCCCATGCGACTGGGGACGCGCATGGCGATCGCTTGCAGGCCCTGCCAACTGCCGGCCTGGCGGTAATAGGCCACCAACTGCTCGACCAGCTCTTGCTGATAGCGGTCGCTGATGAACTGGTCGAACTCGTTGCGGGTGCGCACGCCAACGAAGATGGCCACCAGCAGCGCGCCGATCAGCGCTACGACCAGAAAGGCCAGGGTGAGCTTGAGGGTGAGGGAGCGCATGTCGGTAAACGGTGAACGGTGAGCGGTTACCGGTCACGGGTTACGGTGACTCGGCGGCGAAGCGATAGCCCACGCCGTAGACGGTTTCGATGTAGCGCGGGTTGCGCGTGTCGGTTTCGATCTTCGTGCGCAGGTTGCGGATGTGTACATCGATGGTACGCTCGTAGCCGTCATAGGCGTCGCCTTGCAGGCGATCGAGCAGCTCGGCGCGAGTGAAGGCGCGACCAGGGGCAGCCATGAAGATCGCCAGCAGGTCGAACTCGGATGGGGTCAGGTCAACCGACCGGCCGCCGACGGTCACCTGCCGGCTGGCGCGGTCCAGGACAATGTCGGCGGCGCGCAGAACCTCGCTGGTGACCGGCTCGCGCGTGGCGCGGCGCAGCACCGCGCGCACGCGGGCCGTCAGCTCACGCATGCTGAAGGGTTTGGTGACGAAGTCATCCGCGCCCAGCTCCAGGCCCAGGACTTTGTCGGCCTCTTCCAGCCGCGCGGTCAGGATGATGATCGGCGTGTCGGCCTCGCGCTTGTGGGCGCGCAGAAACTCGTAGCCGCCCATGTGTGGCATCATCAGGTCCAGGATGATCAGGTCAGGTTTCTCGTGGCGCGCAACGAACAGCGCCTCCTGGCCGTCAGCTGCCGTCACTACGCGGAAGCCTTCTTCTTCCAGGTAGCTCTTGACCATTACGCGGAGCTCTTTTTTGTCGTCCACTACCAGAATGGTCTTGCTCATGGTACTGCTCATGCACCGCCGTGGCATCCTGAGGCTCGGCGCAGCGTCTCGGCTACTGCGCTACGGCCACGAACTCCAGCTCCAGCGTCACATCGTCAGCCACGGTGTCCACCGAGGGCGAGTCGGGGATGCGCAGGCCGAAGTCGCGGTAGGGGAAGCTGGTGGTCGCCAGCCCTTCGATGCGCGTCTCGCTCACCGGCGTGACGGTCACGTCGAAGGTGACCGACTTGGTCACGTCGCGGATGGTCAGGTCGCCGACAATTTGAAAGGTGAAGCTCTGGCCGACCGCCACGCTCTCCGGCATGCCGACCAGCGCGGTGGGCTGGAAAGTGACGAACTCGTAGGCGTTGGTGTTCAAGATCTGGTTTTTGATGGCCCGGTTGCGGAACTCGTTGTCCGTGCTTAAGGTGCGGGCGTTGACCTGCACAAGGCCGACCTGGGCGGCAGCCGGGTTGGCAGGGTCCACGGCGACCTGGGCGGCAACTTGATCCGTGACGCCCACCACGCGCTTGGGCGCGCCGCGCAGCACCTCATCGATCACAAAGCGGGCCTGCGATTCGGCAGGCACGATCTCAAACAGGGTCAGCGCCGGCGCTGCGATAGGAGTCGCGGTGGGCTCTACGGCCGGTGTGGCGGTTGGCTCGGCAGCCGGGGGCTCTGTGGCTGTTGGCTGAGATTGCTCGGCGGACGCCGGCTGCGCAGCAGCGGCCGGCTGTTCCGTCGGCGTTGGCTGGGCAGGCGGCGGCGTGGCGACAACAGGGGCAGTCTCAATCAGCACAGGCGCGGCCGCAATGGGCGCGCTGGCCTGTTCTGGTGGCCGGAAGAGGGCAAAAGCACCGGCCCCCAAGAGTATCAACACCACTACGCCTAAGACGATCGCCAGACTTCTGTTCATTGTTGATCGGTCTCCTTTGGGTTTAGTTGCTTACGTAGCTACACGTTACTCGATCATAACCACTACGCTGGCAGTTGTCAGTTCAGATGTTCCCATTCCGAGGGTGTGCCGGCCGATTTTGCCACTGCCGCAGCCGGCATGGCGGGTCACGCCAGGTGTGTGCGCTGTGCACGCGGCGCGCTGACTCGCTCCCCACGATACGCGAAAGTTGTTAGGAAATTATGAAGAGGCGGTAGAGATGATGTTACGCTAGGCGCCAGTCATGCATGGGCTCACGCATCGAGGTCTCCGTCCATGGAGGTCACGCGCGTGAAGGCGGTGTCATTCGTGAATTCGTGTCAGCATGCGCAGCTGGCGCGTTCGCATTACCCAAACCTCCCCGGCGTGGTGACGACAGGCGTTGCGCAGTCTAGCGCTCTCCCAGCGCCAGCACCCAGATATTGCGGTCGCTGCTCTCGACGTAGGCCACATAGCGGCCATCGGGCGAGATGCGCCAGTCGCCGTTGGCGATCTTGAAGGGGGTGAAGGCGGGGTCGGTCAGTTGGCGCGCCTCGCCGGTGGCAGGGTTCACCTCGACCAGCCAGTGCAACGGCGCGTCAGGGACCAAGGGGATGATCACCAGCCGATCTTCTTCAGGCGTGCAGCGGTCGGGGCAGGGCCGCCACTGGTAGCTGCCGAACAGCGCGTCGTCCAGTTGAATGCTTGCGCTGCCGTCGGTGCGCGTCACCCACAGGCCGTTGCGCGCCGGATCCGAGTCGAAGGTGATGTAGTAGGCCACCCAGCCGCCGCTCGAGGAGAGCAGTTGGCCGCGCAGCCGCTCGGCGCGGGCCAGCTCGACGCTGCTGCCGTCGGCCAGGTTGAGCGCGGTGAGGGTCTGCTCGCGCGCCTGCTGGCTCTCACGCCGGCTGATCAGCAGGGTCTCGTTGTCGATCCAGCCGCTCAGCCCACCGCGCGGCAGGGTCGCAATCCGCTGCGCGTTCGTCCCATCCAGGTTGGCCAGCCACAGGGCGGTGACCTGCTGCGCCAGAGGCGCGTCGACGTTGGTAACGGCCCAGGCAAGGCGCGTCTCGTCGGGCGAGATGAGCACGGTGCGGCCGCCGGCCGGCACGGTCCAGCGCTGGCCGTCGCTGCGTCGCTCGATGACCGTGGTGTTGTCGGTGGTTTCGATCAGGTAGCGGGGCGAGGCGGTGCTCTCCTCCAGCCGCGCGCTGACGAACTGCGGCGCGGTCAGCGGCTCGTCCACAGCCACGCCCCAGATGCCCACGGGTTGATCGGCGGCCGGCTTGTCGATGAAGCGCACCTGCCGCGAGTCCGGTGACCAGAAGGGCTGGGTGCAGCAGCCGCCTGTGGTCAGTTGGACGGCCTGCAACACCGGCTCCGGCGTAGGTGTAGGCGTCGCAGTCGGGGTGGCTGTTGGCGTGGGTGAGGCTGTCGGCGTCGCCGTGGCCGTCGGCTCCGGCGTCTGCGTTGGCGTTGCCGACGGCGCAGGCGGTTCGGTCGGGC
>DAOUBX010000035.1:0-39808 GCA_034432445.1 Anaerolineales bacterium | reverse complement strand
AGGCTTCGTCGGCGCAGGCGCAGGTGTCGTGCTGTCAGACGGTGAACACTTGCACCTGCGATGCAAGTGCAGGTGTTCCATTCACCGGGCTGAGCAGCTACACAATTTCGCAAACTCAGGCGCGGCCCGGTCTGCTGCGTCATGCTATCGGGTTGACCATCGGCAGAGTCGTCCGCCCATCTAACCGCCTGATTGTTTGCGCAGTGTGATGTAGGCACGCTGGCTTGCCGCGGTTGCGCTGCGCTTGGCGCAGGTGCATGGCTTCGGCTATAATGCCGCTGTGCCCAGTCGAACTGCCTATCGCGCCGGCCGGCGCATTGCCTGTCTTACTCTCGACGTAGAGGCCGACCATCACGACCTCACGCCGCAGCGCCACTACCAAGCCCTGGAACACGAACCAACGTGGCAATGGCTGCTGACGTTCAGCCGCGCGCGGCATTTGCCCTGGTCGGCCTTCGTCGTCGGCGAGTTGCTCGACACGCGCCCCGGTCTGGCGGAGCGTCTGGCCGGCTTTGGTTGGGAACTGGGCTGTCACAGCTACAGCCACGATCCTGCTCGCGCCGATGCTCTGGAGGAAATTCGACGCGGCAAGGCGGCGTTTCGCGCCGCCTTTGGCTACGATCCGGTGGGCTATCGTGCGCCCGTCGGCAAGATCACTGCGGAGGGCCTGGTGCGACTGGCCGCGGAGGGCTTCCGCTACGACGCCAGCGTCTTTCCGACCTGGCATCCGGGCAAGGCCAACCACCTGGCCTGGCCTACATTGCCGACGGTCATAGACGCCGCTGGTCGTCCACGGGTTCCCACCGACGATCATAGGCTTGACCCAACCTCTTGCCTGGTGGAAATCCCGTTTGCTGTGCTGCCTCGCCTGCGTCTGATCGTCAGCGTCAGCTTTGTCAAGCTGCTGGGCATCGGCGCGTATCGGTCTTTGCTGGCTCGCTTCGGTCTGCCCGACGTGGCAGTGATCGACTGTCACATGCACGACCTGGCGCCGGCGCCGGCCGCCTTGCGCCAGTTGCCTCCGTTCTGGCAGGCGGTCTATCGCCGCAACCAGCACCGGGGACGCGAGGTGCTGGTCTGGCTGGTGGACTGGCTGACGGCGGCCGGCTACACCTTTCGCACTGTGGGCGAGGTGGCGGCTCTGGTGCGGCAGGAGGCAAGCTGTGGCTGAGCCGAAGAGGGCGGCCTGGGCTGCCGCCGGTAAAGGTGTGGTGGTCATCCCCGCCTACCGCGAGGCCGCCAACATCCAGCAGGTGATCGCAGAGGTGCGCAGCCTGCTGCCGCAGGCGACGATCGTCGTCGTCGACGATCACTCGCCCGATGCGACGGCTGCCCTGGCGCGGCAAGCAGGGGCCGTGGTGCTGTCCCTGCCCATCAACCTGGGCGACGGCGCGGCGCGGCAGACCGGCTTCAAGTACGCCGAGCGCCTGGGCGCCGACTGGGTGGTGCAGCTTGACGGCGATGGCCAGCACCGGCCGGAGAGCATCCCCGACCTGCTGGCGCCGATCCTGGCCGGTGAGGCGGACCTGGCCGTGGGCAGCCGCTTCCTGGGCGTCGGCGACTACAAGGCCCAAACCGGACGCCGCATCGGCATGCACATCTTTGCCTGGCTGGCCTCGTGGGCAACCGGCCAACGGATCACCGATCCCACGTCGGGCTTTCGCGCTATGAACCGTCGCGCCTACCGTTTCTTCAGCGGCAGCGCGTATCCGCAGCAGTACCCCGACGCCGACGTGCTCATCGCCGCCCATCGCGCCGGCCTGCGCTTGGTGGAGGTTCCCGTGCTGATGCGCCAAAGCACCACCGGCCAGACCATCCACGCCGGCCTGCGGCCGCTGTACTACGTTTACAAGATGCTGCTCTCGATCTTTGTGACGATGCTGCGCAAGGACCGTGCGGAGTGAGCGGAAGGAGTGAGGACTGCGGATGCCCCTACGTCAAATCATCTTCATGGCGTTCATCAGCGTTGTGCTGCTGCTGTTGGTGCTGGAACTTGTTCGACGGCGCAAGCTGCGCGAGGAATACGCCTGGCTGTGGCTGCTGGCGGCAGTGACCGCGCCGGTGGTCGTGGTCGGCTGGCCCATCGTGCGCCAGTTCACGCGACTGGTCGGCGCCGACGAGCCTGTTTCCGTGCTTTACCTGGCTGCGTTAGTCTTCCTGATGATCGTCAACATCCACTATTCGACCAAGATCTCGCGGCTGACCGAACAGGTGAAGGACCTGGCGCAAGCCATTGCGCTAAGCGCAGCGCAGGCGCCCACGGCGGGAGAGGAAGAGGGTCACACCGTCGCGGGAATGCCGAGTGAGTTGGGCGCTCGACCATGAACCCAGTCACGTCCACCCACAATCCGGCCCCATCCATCGCAGCCCGCACAGAGCGCTGGCTGCTCGCAGCTCTGGTTCTGCTGGCAGTGGCGCTGCACCTGTTCTTTGTGCGCGGCCCACGCGTGGTCTGGGGTGACGAGCCGTTTTACCTTTGGCTGGGTAAGAACTGGCTGACCGGCCAGGGCTATCAGTTCCTCGGTTTCACCGATGTCCACCATCCGCCTGTCATCCCCTTCTTGAGCGGCTTGTTCTATCTGGTGTTCGGCAATCTGGAGCACGCCAGCAACGCCCTGTATGTGATCTTCGGGTCTCTGTTGGTGCTGCCCATGGCCGGCATGGCGCGACGGCTCTATGGGCCGCGCGCCGGGCTGTTGGCCGGGCTGCTGACGGCGCTGTGGCCGGTCTTCAACGCAGCAATCCCGTGGTGGGGCACGATGACGGAACCGCCTTTCTACTTCTTTGTGGCGGTGGGGTTGTGGGCGGCGATGGGGGCGGCTGAAGTCGCTACTACGAAGGTGGGGGGAGGGGTGGCTGAAGCCGCAACTACGAAGGAGGGGAAGGGTGTGTGGGCGTGGGGGGTGGCTGGGCTGGCCTTCGGTCTGGCGTATCTGACGCGGCCGGAGGGTATTTGGTATGTACCGACCGTCGGCGGCGTGCTGCTGTTGGTGGCTTGGTTCACGCGACAGCCGTGGCGGCGCTGGCTGGCGGGCGCAGCGCTCTTTGGCCTAGGCTTCCTGATCTGCTTCTTCCCCTACGCTGTTCACACGCGCATCCACACCGGCGGGTGGATGGTCAGTGAGAAGGTGGGCATCACCTTTCAGGACTCGCTGGCGCTGGCGCGCGGCGACCTGGCCGAACATGATCGCATCCTGTGGCAGCTCGACTCAACCGGCGAGCAGGTCTACTTCTTCAGTGAGGAGAGCTTTCACCTCTCCATGGCTGACGAGATCCGCGCCGACCCGCGACGCTATGCTGGGCTAGTCTACCTCAACGTGCGCTCGCTGCTTGGCCGCTTCTTCACCGTGCAAGGCTTGATGCCGGTGTTCTTGCCCCTGCTGGGGTTGGGGCTGTTCGGCTTGGCCTGGGACCGGCGTCGGCTGCGCGGAGAGTTGGTGTTGTTGGCAGCCTTGCTGCCGCCGCTCACCTTTCTGCTTTTCTTCATCTTCGAGCGCTATGTGGCGCCGTTGCTTTTGCCCATGCTCATTTGGTGCGCGCTGGGACTGGAGCTGTTGTGTCATTGGACAGCGAACACCGCCACTCATTTGCTGCCCAGGTTGAGCCCGCGCGCGTTGCGCCTGGTTTGGTTGCTGCCGGTTATGATCACCGTCGCTGTGCTGCTGCTGATCCATCCAGAAACCCTGCGCTCCGTCACCGCTACGCAGGCGTTTCGCTTTGAGCATCGTGCAGCCGGCGAATGGCTGGCAGCTAACGCGCCAGAGGACGCAGTGGTCATGGCGCGTTACCCTGCCGTGGCCTTTCATGCCGACCGGCCGTGGATCCCTAGTCCCAACAGCGATTACCAGGCTGCCCTGCGCTATGCTGCGGCCAACGGCGTCGACTATTGGGTGGTGGACACCAACGAGAACGCCTGGCGGCCGCAGCTGGCCTTCCTCACGGAGGGTGCACCACCGCCGGAGCTGGAGCTAGTGCAGCGCGTGCCTACAGATGGCAAACCCGTCTTGGTCTACCGCCTCCGGCAAACTGCGCCGGGCAATTAGCTGTTTCAGCCGTTCGGAGTATAATCGGCGTTGCTGCAGCCCCTCAGGGGCCGGGAACTTGCGACCGGTGTACAGCTTAAGCGGCTCTGCGGACACCCTTGCCAACGCAGGCTCAAGTGCCCGGCATCTCTGGCTGAGCAGTTACGACTTCCGTTTTCGGAGTAGCCCATGAACCCGGTGATTATCTCTATCGGCCCCTTCCAAGTGCACTGGTACGGCGTCTTGATCGTGATCGGCGCCGTTGTGGGAGCCTACATCGCCACTATCGAAGCCAGGCGTCGCGGAGAGGACCCAGAGCACGTGTGGAACGTGTTGATCTGGGTGCTCCTTTTCGGCATCGTCGGCGCCCGCCTCTATCACGTCTTTTCCAATCCGGTGGGCGGAGTAGGCTGGAGCTACTACCGCGAGCATCCGCTCGATGCGATCAACTTCTGGTCGGGTGGTTTCCGCGGTCTAGGCATCTACGGCGCTATCATCGGCGGTTTGCTGGCCGTTGTCATCTACTGCTGGCGCAAGAAGCTGAATCTGCTGCGCTGGCTCGACATCATCGTGCCCGGTCTGTTGTTGGGCCAAGCTATCGGCCGCTTCGGCAATTTCGTCAACCAGGAGCTCTTTGGCCCGCCTACCACCCTGCCCTGGGGCTTCAAGATCAACCCGGCCTACCCTTTTCAGACGCCGACTGAAATGCTAGGCGCCACGCGCGAGGAAATCCTGGCCTATGTAGCCGTCACTCGTTTTCATCCGACCTTCTTCTACGAAGCCCTGTGGAACTTCCTCGGTTTCGTTCTGGTGATGGTCCTTGGCCGCAAGCTGCAACCCCGGCTGCGCGATGGCGACGTCTTCTTCTTCTATTTGATCTGGTATCCGCTGGGCCGGTTCTGGGTCGAGATGTTCCGGCCGGATGCCTGGGTCAGCGGTCTCGGCAACCTGGCCACGGCGCAAGTGATTGCGTTGATCGGGATGGCGATCGGCGTTATTGCCTTGATCGTGCGTCACCTGAGGTGGCAGCCTGAGCCAATGGACGCCCCAGCGGCGTCCTCCAACGAGTCCGAGCCATGACCGCATCTGCCCTTGATTGGCTGCGTGGGCTGCGGCGAGGTCAACCCGCCGCCGCGAACCTAGAGAACGCTAAGACGACGACCGGCGGCGGCCAGCAGTCGAGCGATCCGGTCGAGGTCTACCGTGCAGCCAACGAACTCGAGGCGCATGTGGTCAAGGGGCTGCTGGAGAGCAACGACATTCCCGTGATGTTGGTAGGCGAAAGCCTGGGCACCCGCTTGGGCGTGTCGGTGGGACGGTTGGCGGAGGTTCGGGTGATGGTGCCGGCGCTGCTGGCCCCGCGCGCCCTGGAGTTGCTGGAAGAACAAGCGCAGGAGAGTAGCGCTGCGCCCGATGACACGGAAGCGTCCTCGCCCAGCGTGGCAGGGGACGACTGAAGTCATCACTGGCAAGATTTTTGCTCCCGATCCACCGGTTGGCTGCCTTCTTGACAAACGGGGGGAAGCTCTTATAATCCGAAGAACCTCCTACAGTGACTGCTGTGTTGTCCGGCAGAGCAACGACGGCGCGCCGCATCTGGCAAGTGTTTCCCAGACCGTTGCAACAGCCCTGCGCTGTTGCGCGAAAGCCTTTAGCGGTGCAGCGCCGCCGAAGCCCGTCGGCTCCACTGAGGAAAACGGTTGACGCAATATCCGATGAGATGGAAGGAAATCTGGCTGTGTTGAACGTAGCTTTGAGTGTACGACTGCGTGCTAGTTTCGTGGTGGTTGTTGCCCTTGTGCTGGGCCTGGCGCTGTTTGTGGCCGCCTGTACTGGGCCCAGCGGTGTGACCGGCGGCGCCTCGGCGCCGAGCGGCCCAAGCGGCGAAGACGCTGCGCCGGCTGCAGGCGCTGCCCGACCTGCCGGCGCCGTGTCCGGTACCGTTGCTGACGATGATCCGCGCAGCAAAGGCTCGGCGGACGCGCCACTGACGATCGTGGAGTACTCGGATTTCCAGTGCCCCTACTGCTCTCGCTGGGTTGAGCAGACCCTTCCCACGATCCTGCAGGAGTACATCGACACCGGCAAGGCGCGGCTGGTGTTCCGTGACTTCCCCCTGTCGTTTCACCAGAACGCCGACAACGCTGCAGTAGCCTCGCGCTGCGCTGCCGAGCATGGCCTGTATTGGGACATGCACGACCTCTTGTTCGCCAACCAAGGGGAGTGGTCTGAGCTGACAGATCCCAGCGAGACCTTCGGCGGCTATGCCAAACAGATCGGCATCGACCCGGTGCTGTTCGGCGAGTGCCTGGTCAGCGGCAAATATGACCAAGCGATCGCCGATGACACCAACGCCGGGATCGCAGCCGGTGTCAACGGCACCCCCAGCTTCGTGATCAACGGCCAGTTGCTGGTAGGCGCTCAGCCAACCGACCGCTTCAAGGCCGCCTTGGAGACGATTCTGGCCGGCGGCAGCATTGTCGAGCCTACACCGCAAGCCGTCGAGCCCCTCAAACCGGTGGACATCCCCCTTGCCGGCGCACCGGTGCGGGGCAACCCGGATGCACCCCTGACGATCGTCGAGTACTCTGACTTTCAATGTCCCTTCTGCAGCCGTTTCGCCCAGCAAACCCTGCCGGCGCTGCTGGAGGAGTACATCAACACCGGCAAGGCCAAGCTGGTCTACAAGGACTTTCCGCTCGACTCGATCCACCCTCAGGCGCACATGGCGGCCGAGGCGACGCGCTGCGTGCGTGAGTTGGCCGGTGAAGACGCCTATTGGCAGATGCACGACAAGCTATTCGCGAGCCAGCAGGAATGGTCCGGCCAGAGCAATGCTGCAGCCATCTTTGCCGGCTTTGCCCAGGAGGCCGGCGCCGAAAAGGCCGCGTTCGAGGAGTGTCTCAACAGCGGCCGCCATGCTGCTGCAGTCGACGCTGATTTCCAGGAGGGCCTGAGCTTCGGCGTGCAAGGCACCCCCACCTTCTTCATCAACGGCCAAATCTTTGTCGGCGCCCAGCCCCTGCAGAACTTCCGCCAGGCTATCGCCGTCGTCGAGTCCGGTGGCAACATCATCCCGGCGCCCACGCCCACCCCTGCGCCGCCTCCCACACCTGCGCCGCTGCCGCAGCCGGTGCCTCTGGAGGATGCCGCCGGTATCAAGGGTGACCCCAACGCGCCGGTGACGATCGTCGAGTACTCCGACTATCAGTGTCCTTTCTGCCAGCGCCATTTTGTCCAGGTCTGGCCCCAGCTCCAGCCCTACATCGAGGCCGGCAAGGTCAAGTACGTCTTCAAGGACTTCCCGCTGACCCAAATCCACCCTCAAGCGCCCAAAGCGGCGGAAGCGGCGCGCTGCGCCGGCGACCAGGGTGCTTACTGGGAGATGCACGACAAACTGTTCACCACCCAGCAACAATGGTCAGGCCAGGCCAACGCTGTGGATCTGTTCAAGAGCTATGCCCAGGAGTTGGGGCTCGATGCCGCCGCTTTTGCTGCCTGTTTGGACAGCGGCAAACACCAGGCCGTGATCGAGGCCAACCTGATGGAGGGCGTCAACTTCGGTGTGCGTGGCACGCCCGGCTTCTTCATCAACCTGACGCCGTTGCCCGGCGCCTATCCCTTCGAGGCATTTCAGGCGCTCATCGAGGCTGAGCTGGCGCAGTAACGCGGCTCACGGACGCAGCCTGATCTGCACGAAACAGCCGCTTTGGTTGTGTGATAAAAGTTGCTGCTGTGTTGTGCGAGTTGTGGTAGAATGTTGCACGTGTTCGGCAACAGATCTTCAATCAGCTAAGAGTTACGCAGTGGTTGGTCGGGTAGGGCTGGTGAGTCTCACTCAACCGGTTTTGCCCGTGCGAGAAGCCTCGCTTGATCGGCTACTACTCAACCCACCGGCCCACGTCGAGACCTTAACTGCGTAACTTCATCAGTGTCTAGGAGGCCAATGAAGTGTCCGACTCGACTATTCTCACTGCCCCCCAACTGGAGGCTAAACCCGCCAATCGGCAGGTGAAATTCATCGTCGGCGCGCTGCTCATCTTTGCCGGCATCGCCTACCTTGTGTTTTCGGCCATAGGCAACTCCGGCGCCTATTACCTGGAAGTAGGTGAGCTGCTGGCTAAGAGCACCGACTACTATGGCAAGAACGTGCGCGTGAGCGGTGTGGTTGTCGATGAGACAGTGGACTACAACTCCGCTGATCTGATTCTGAAGTTCAACATCAAGGACGACAACGGCCAGTTGCCCATTTACTTCCACGGCCCGCGGCCGGACAACTTCAACCGCGCTGCCGAGGCCATCGTCGAGGGCAAGTACGGCGAGGACGGCGTCCTATATGCCAACACCCTGCTGCTCAAGTGTCCTTCGCGCTATGAGGACTACGGCGGTGAACAACGGCCGGTCGAGTACGAAGAGATCCAAGTCGAAGCAGTGGGCTAAGGCTCTTGTTTCGTCACAGCCTTTAGATTAGCGTCACCCCTTGGAGAGCGGTCGCTCGCAGCAGCAGGGCGACCGCCTCTCTTGTTCTAAGCCCCGAAAGGCCTTTCGCATGCGTTTTGTGTTGCGAGCCGGTCGTTGGAGTGCGATTGCGCTATTGCTGCTTGCGCTAGCCGCGGTTGCCTTCGCCTTCGTGCGCGTGTCTCCTGTCTCCGTGGCCCAGGACGCACCCGCCCTCCCTATCCCTCTGCAGCCTCCTTCGGCCACCAATGGTCAGAGCATCTACCAAGAGAACTGTGCAGCATGCCATGGCGCGCGCGGGGGCGGAGATGGCCCCACCGCCGCTGAGCTGCCGAACCCTGCCACGCCCTTTGCCGACCCGGAGGTAGGGCGCCAAGCTGTCCCCGGCGAGTGGTTCCAAGTTACCAAAGAAGGACGCATGAGCCTGTTCATGCCCCCTTGGAAGAACCGCTTGACCGACGAGCAGATTTGGGATGTGGTGGCCTACGCGTTGACCTTGCACACCAGCCAGGCCGAGCTGGCGCGCGGGCAAGCCGTCTGGACCGAGCAGTGCGCCGCTTGTCACGGCAACCTGGGCGCCGGCGACGGCCCGCAAGCCCTGGCCGAGGGCTGGCAACTGGTCAACCTGGCCGATCTGGCCTACAGCAGCCAGCAGTCCTTGGACGATTGGTTCCAGGTGGCCAGTCAGGGGCGCGGCGCTATGCCGGCGCTGGGCGGCCAGCTCTCTGCCGCCGACCTATGGGCAGCGGTCACCTATGCCCGCACGTTCAGCTTCCAGCCGCCCGCTGCTCTGACCACGGTGAAGGGCGAGGGCCGCATTGCCGGCGTGGTCACGAACGGCACGCCCGGCGGCGACTCGGTGACGGGCCTGACGGTCGCATTGCATCCGTTCCGGGATGGCGAGGCGTTGGCGGTGCAAGAGACCACCGTAGGGGCCGACGGGACTTTTGCGTTCAGCGATCTGCCCACCGACGAGGCGTTCTCGTACCTCCTCTTCACAACTTACAAGGGCGTTCGATTCAACACGCAGTTGATCAACTTTGCCGATGGCCGGGAACTCCCCGCCACCCTGGTCGTCTACGAATCCAGTTCAACGCCGGGCGACATTCGCTTTGAGCTGGCGCAGTGGTTCATCGATCAGCAACAGGGCGCGTTGCTGGTGGGCGAGCTGTACCGGGTGACGCATGACAGCGATCACGTCTATGCAGGCGGCGAGGAGGTTGCGCCGGGCAAGCGCGCTGTACTGCAGTTCGACCTACCTGCCGGCTACACCAATCTGGCGGCAGACGGCGGCGCCATCGGCGATCGCTTCATCCGAACTGCGCAGGGCGTGGTGGATACGCAGCCGTTGCCCCCTGGACAGTCGCAGGTCTTGTTGCGCTATTTCTTGCCCTATGCCGGCACGCGGGCCGAGCTGTCTCACGCCGTGCGCTACCCGGTGGGGCGCTTCAGCGTGTTGGCCAATCAGGCCCTTGGCGCCAAGGTGGAAGGGCTCAACGCAGTCGGAACCCAGACCGTAGGTGGTCAGGTGTTCGACAGCTATGAGGCGCAGAACGTTGCGGCCAATCAGACGGTCAGCATCCAGTTTCGTGGATTGCCAAGGGCGTCGGCAGGCGCCTCAGGACAGTCGCCGACGGTTTGGGCCTCGTCGCCGGCCTTGTTGTTTGGCTTGACAGGCGTTGTCTTGCTGGCTGTGGCTGCGCTGTTGCTGCTGGCGCTGGCGCGGCCAAAGGCGTCGGCCGCCGGCGCAGCGCGCGCCCAGTCAGGCTCCAAGGCCGATCGATCGGCTAAGCGCCAGCGCTTGCTGCAAGCCATCGCCGACCTGGACGATCGCTATGCTGCCGGTGAGATCGCCGAGGCCAGCTACCTGGCGCAGCGCACAGCGCTCAAGGAGTCCTTGCTGGCCGCCCATGGCGCAGACAAGTCCGCTACGCCTACCTCTGCCAGCGGTCAACCGCCGTCGAAGGCGGCTAAAGCATGATCGAGGTCGAAAAGCTGGTCAAGTCCTTTGGCCGCAAAGCCGTTTTGCGTACAATCGATCTCCATGTGCCGGCTGGGCAGTCGGTTGCGCTCTTTGGACCCAACGGCGCCGGCAAGACCACCCTGATCCGCATCATCGCCGGTTTGAGCAAAGCGTCGTCGGGCCGTGTCTTGCTGGGCGGCGTGGACTTACAGCGAGCGGGAGCGGGTCTGCGGCGCTATGTCGGTGTGGTGTCGCACAACCCGCTGGTGTACGACAGCCTCACCGGCGAGGAGAACCTCAGGTTCTTTGGCCGGCTGTACGATGTGCCCAACCTGGCGCAGCGCGTGGACGAAGTGCTGGAACGGGTGGGCTTGCGGGCGCGACGTCGTGATGTTGTGCGCACCTACAGCCGCGGCATGGTGCAGCGGCTGGCCATCGGCCGCGCCATCCTCCATGACCCGCCGATCCTGTTGCTGGACGAGCCGGACACCGGCCTCGACCAGCAGGCGGCCGACATGCTGCGCAGCTTGTTGGTGGAGCTGGGCAGCGGCGACCGCACGGTCTTGCTCACCACCCACAACCTGGATCGCGGCATCGAATGGGCCGACCGGGCGTTGATCTTGAACGGCGGGCGCGTGCGCTTCGACGCCGCCACGGCCGACCTTTCTGGCGCCGAGCTGCGCCGCGTGTACGGCGAAATCGTTGGCAACCTGTGAAGTTCCTGCGCAAAGTCTTCGCCATCGTCTGGAAAGACATCACCGCCGAGCTGCGCACGAAGGACATCTTCAGCGCCATGGCCGTGTTTGCCATGCTGGCGTTGGTCATTTTCCAGTTCGCCTTCGACCTGCGCGCCGACAACGTGCGGCTAGTGTTGCCGGGCGTGATCTGGGTAGCCATCACCTTTGCCGGCGTGCTCGGTCTGAGCCGCTCCTTCATCGTGGAGCAAGACCGCGGTTCCTTGGAAGGGCTTCTGCTGGCGCCGATGGACCGCAGCGCCATCTACTTCGGCAAGCTGATCGGCAACCTGCTCTTCATCGGCGCGGTCGAGCTGCTGCTGTTGCCTTTAGCCAGCATCTTCTTCAACATCTGGTTGATTACGCCGGCGTTGTTGCTGGTGGTGGCGCTGGGAACGGTCGGCTTTGCTGCGGTGGGCACGCTGTTTTCGGCCCTGAGCGTCAACACGCGGGCGCGCGAAGTGTTGTTGCCGATCTTGCTCTTTCCGATCATGATACCGGTTCTGATTGCCGGCGTGCGCGCCACCGGCGCTTTGCTGGACGGTGAAGCCCTGAGCGACATCGCGCATTGGCTGCGCCTCGTGATCGCCTACGACGCGATCTTTATCGCCGTCGCATTCTTGTTGTTCGACTACGTTGTGGAAGAGTAATTGATTTGTTCCGGAGGGTCTGATGACTACGACACAACTTTCTGCTCCTAAGCGTAAGCGCAGTGATCTTGTGTTGATCGTTCTAGCGGCCGTGGCCGGCGCCCTGGTGCTCACCGGCGTTTATCTGGCGCTGCTGTGGGCGCCGGAGGCCGCGAACCTGCCTACACAGACCGAGCGCCTGGTGCAACGGGTCTTCTACTTCCATGTGGCGTCGGGGTGGGTAGGCTTTTTTGCCTTCCTCGTGACCGCCATCGCCGGCATTGCGTATCTGCTTACCGGCCGGCGCCGCTGGGACTCGCTTGCCCTCTCGTCGGTCGAGATCGGCGTGGTCTTTACGGCGGCCAACGTGGTCAGCGGCTCCATCTGGGCCAGGCCGACCTGGAACACGTGGTGGCCCTGGAACGATCCCCGCATCACCTCGGCCGCCATCGTGTGGCTGATCTACGTCGCGTATCTCATGTTGCGCAACGCGATCGACGACCCCCAACGCCGCGCCCGATTGGCGTCGGTCTACGGCATCGTTGGCTTCATCAGCGTGCCGATCACCTTTCTGTCGATCCGCATTTGGCGCACGATTCATCCGGCCGTGATCGGGACCAGCGGCGAGAGCGGCCAAGGCGGCTTTGCTCTGGCGCCTGACATGGTCACGGCCCTGCTGTTCAGTGTCGCGACTTTCACGCTGATGTACTTTGTGCTTCTGGCCATGCGGGTGCGGCTGGAGAACCTGCGCGAGGAAGTGGAAGAGCTTAAGTCCTTGCAACAAGCGTAACTGTGTGCCTTGACGCTGGGCGCTTGAGTCGGCGTTGGCGAGCGTGTGCGTAAAGACGCCCCGAACCGCAATCGTTCGCAAGCGCCCGGCGCCAGCACAGATACTGCGAAAGGAAGCGATGCCATGATCTATTTGGCCGCCGGAATGTTCGTTTTCTGGCTGATGACTTTTGTGTTTGTGATTACGGTGTTGCGCCGCCAACGCAAGTTGGAAGATGATGTAGCGATCCTGCGCGAACAATGGCAGGAAACGACGCAGAGGCCGGAGTAGTCGCAGCCTCTGTCAGGTGACACCTTGGATGCAAGTAACCTCAATCTGCTGCTAGCAGTTCTGTTTGGTTTGGTGTCGTTCTTTTCGCCCTGCGTGTTGCCCCTGGTGCCTGTTTACTTGGGTTACCTAAGCGGAGCAGCAGTTGCCAGCGCCGACGAGCGCGGGCGAATCGGGCGGTGGACGACGTTTTCTCACGCCTTGGTCCTGGTCTTGGGCTTCAGCCTGGTTTTTGTCGCCCTGGGTGCGCTGGGCGGCGCGCTGGGCCAGCTGCTGAAAGAAGCGATCCCCTCCATCATCCGGGTCGGCGGCGTGATGTTGGTTGTCTTTGGCCTGCGGATCGCGCATATTCGGTGGCCGGCCAATCGCTGGGTTGTTCTCGCAGTGGCGATGGCCGCATTTGCCTATGTGATCAACCTGCGTGAAACCGTCCCTAATCGCGTTTTGCAGGCTTTGCTCTTCTTTGCGGTGACGTTGGCAGGTCTGGCCTGGCCGTTGATCGGCCATGTCGTTCTGGGCGGTGTAGCTGCGCTGCTCAATTTCATCTCCGTGTGGGCCGGCACAGCCGCTTTCTTCGGCGTTCCAGAGCTGGGCGGCTTCACTCCAACCCTGGTGGCTATGGCCGAGAGCGGGCTGATCTGGCTGTTGGTCGCGTGGGCCAGCCGAACCAATCTTTTTTACATGGAGAAGCGGTTCGACCTGGGCGTAGAAAGGCGGCCTGGCTACAGCACATCGTTTTTGACCGGCGTCGTGTTTGCCGCCGGCTGGACCCCTTGTGTTGGACCCATCTTGGCCAGCATCCTGGCGCTGGCTGCAACCGAGCAGAGCATCGGCCGCGGTGCTCTACTCCTGGCATTCTATTCCCTCGGCCTGGCCATTCCCTTTTTGATCGCCGGGTTGATCTTCGGCCAAGTCACGACCTTGTTGCCCAAGGTCAGCCGCCACCTCGGCACCATCAGTCTGGTTAGCGGGCTCTTGATGGCCTTTGTGGGCGTGCTGATTTACACGGGTGGTCTACAGCTGCTGGCTACCTATGTGCCACAGGTGGAGTTTGAGTCTTGGCTGCTCGGTGTTTTGGGCATGGAACAGTGAGACGAGCGAGGTAGATGATGATATGCGTGCAAGTTCGATGAGACACGCCTGGCTGGGTTTGTTGCTGACCGTGGCTCTGATCATAGGCGGTTGTGGCGCAGCGGAGGAAGCGCCGCCTGCGACCGTTGCCGGCGATTTTGCCGTGGCCTCAACCTCTCGGGTGGACAACAAAGGACGCGGTCTCGACGTGGGCAACTTGGCCCCTGACTTTGTTTTGAAGCACAGCGATGGCAAGACATCGAAACTGAGCGACTGGCATGGTCGACCGATTGTCATGAACTTCTGGGCTACCTGGTGCGCCCCCTGCCAGGAAGAGATGCCAGCGCTGGTCGAGGCGTATCGCACCCACAGCGCCGATGGGCTGATCATGGTGGGCGTGAACGCCCAGGAGTCGGCCGAGCAGGCCAAGAAATTCGTCGACAAGTTCCAGATGCCTTTTCCCGTCGTCCTGGACAGCCGGGGCGAGGTCATGCAGCTCTACATGGTGCGCGGGCTACCCACCACGATCTTCATCGACCGCGAAGGTCGCATTGCTGCCCGCTATGCTGGGCTGTTGAATAGGAAACTGCTCGATGAGTTCGTGTCCAAAATCAAGTGAGACCCCTTGTCCGCCCCTGGGAGATCGGTCATGCGGCGTGTGACCTTGTACACCCGTCCTGGCTGCCATCTGTGCCATGACGTGCGTGAGGATTTGCGTCTGCTGGAAGCCGAGCTCGATATCTCCGTGGTCGAGGTGGACATCTCGACCGACGAACGGCTTCAGCAGCTTTACCAGCATTTGATTCCTGTGCTCGACATTGAGAACGGGCCCCTGCTTACGCCTCCTCTGGCGCTCCCGGCCATCAGGGCGGCGCTACTGGTCTGAAAGATAGGTGGAGACGCCCCGATGCCGCTTGAGGAAAGCAGCTCAACCGTGATAGACGCTCAACAGCGACGCAGCGAGCATACACTGCCGGCAGGCGACCGCATCGTCTTGTGGATCGCACGACACTGGTTGGCCTTGTTCAACGCAGCTATCTTTGTTTACGTCGCTGTGCCGTTCCTGGCGCCGGTCTTTATGCACATGGGACTGACGGGCTTAGGACGGCTCATCTATCTCATATACAGTCCGACCTGCCACCAGCTACCCGACCGCTCCTATTTTTTGTTCGGCGAACAGATCGTCTATACGCTGGAAGAGCTGGAAGCAGCGCAGGTGCTGCCCGGCGTTGGCATCCTGGAACGTCGCCAATATATCGGCGACGCGGTGATCGGCTGGAAGGTGGCGTTGTGCCAGCGTGATGTGGCGATCTATGGTTCCCTGCTCGTCGGCGGTTTGCTTTTCGGCGCGCTGCGTCGCAAAGTGGCCAAGTTGCCGCTCAAGGTGTATCTGTTGTTCTTGCTGCCGATAGCGATCGACGGGCTGACGCAACTCTTCGGGCTGCGTACCAGCACCTGGTGGCTGCGCACGTTAACCGGCAGCTTGTTTGGCTTGGCCACCGCTTGGCTCGCCTATCCGTACATCGAGGAGTCGATGAACGACATTCGGTATAGCATCGTTCGCAAACTGGACAGATCATAACCCCTGCGGTATAATCTGCGTTCGTCGGCCTGCCCAGTGTGTTCAATTGTCTGCTCTGGCCCGCAGCGTTGTTCCAGTCCTCTCATAGACAGTTGCGGCCGACCGGCATTCACTAGGAGATGAAGATCTCCAAGATCAGTTGGAGGATTTTGTGGCTAACCATCGTTCTGCACTCAAGCGCATTCGCACCGCCGAAAAGCGCCGCCAACGCAACCGCATTGTTCGCGGCAGCGCGCGTACCGCTGTCAAGAAAGCGCGCCTGGCGATTAGCTCTGGCAAGCCGATGGAGTCAGAGATGGCCCTCAAGGAGGCTATTTCTGCTCTCGACAAGGCAGCCGAGAAGGGCGTCATCCATAAGAACAACGCGGCGCGGCGCAAGTCACGTCTGATGCGGATGTACAACCAGAGCAAAGCCGTCAGCTAGGCCTAACTGCTTATTGCGCTGCTGGCGTGACAAGCAGCTCCTTGTTTGCGCCTCGAAAAAAGGGAACTGGTGCCCAACCAGTTCCCTTTTTGCTGCGCTCGCTATTCTATGACCGCCATCCCGCGTGGCGGCCATACGTCCTGTGGCCCAAAGACCGGTTGAAAAGCTCTCGGAAGTCGTCGGCCTTGCGGGCAGAGCGAGGTCTTGACCTGCGCAGCCGTTTGTGCCGCACAAACGGCGACTTCCCGCTTCTGGTACGGCGCCTTTTCGAGCAGCTTCTCAGAAGGCACCAACATGCGGAGGCGTCTCTGGCCTACGCGTCGATCTCGTCGGGCTGATCGGATTTTGCTGGACCCCGCGGACGGAAAATGTAGCCTGCGCCACGCTTAGTGATCAAGTAACATGGTTTCTTTGGATTTGGCTCCAGGACACTGCGCAACCAGCTTATGTGGACGTCAAGCGTGCGCGTGTCATCTAAGTACTGGGTGTGCCAGACCCTTTCCATGATGGTCTCCCGGCGCACCAGTTGATCGGCGTGGAGCATCAGCAAGTGTAACAGATCGAACAACTTCGGCGTGAGGCGCGCCTCGCCGGTTGGTCCGATCACCGTCTGCTGCTCGATGTCCAGGACAAACTCGCCCTGGCTGAGCACTGGACGGCGCTCATGCTCCAAGGCCTGGCGCAGAACGTCCCCTAGATGTTGCCAGGTGGTTGGCGGCGTGATCTCGAAGTCGTAGCAAGCGCTCGACAGGCTAGGGCCGTTGGTGATCACGATCAAGCGCGCGGTTGGCGCGTGTTGGCGCAGCGTGCGACACAGCTGGTCAGCCGGGCTACGCAGCGAGCTGGCGTCCAGGATGATGACGTCTGCGCTGGCTTCTTCCAGCTCGCGCAGCGCACGCGCTTGGCTGGCAGCAAAGGCGATCTCCAAGCCGCTGCTGCTCACGCTCCGCCACAGTGGAGCGTATTGATCTGGTTGTCGGCCAACAAAGATGATTCGTGCGGGCATCACTAATTGACTGCGTGGAGTAGGTATGGCTTCCCGGCCTTCTGCAGAGTACACCGCCTGTGCAAACACATTATACACGCGCCGGCGATTTGTGGCAATCAAACGCCAACCGCATGGTGGATTCGGGCCGACATTGACCTTTGCCGAGCGCCGTAGTATAATCCCTTGCCAATGAACGCACCCCACGTGATCGACAACACTGCTGAAACCGCCTTGGCGCCTTTCGATCCGTCGTCGACGGTCGCAGAGCCGCTGATCTGCGTCGTCCTACCCACGTTTAACGAGGTAGACAACCTGCCGGCTATCGTGGCCGCGCTGTTGGATTTACCACTACCTGCGCTGCAAATCGTTGTGGTTGACGACAACTCGCCCGACGGCACGGGCCAGGTTGCCGACCGGCTGGCGCGGCGCCACCCTGGCCGCATTCACGTGCTCCATCGCACCAACGACCGCGGTCTTGGTCGGGCCTACATCGAAGGGTTTCGCTACGCGCTGAACCTAGGCGCTCATTACATCGTGCAGATGGATGCCGACTTCTCTCATGCGCCGCAGGACGTGCCGCGATTGGTGGACGCTGCCCAGACGGCTGATGTCGCCGTTGGTTCTCGCTATGTCGAGGGCGGCGAGCTGGACGCGCGCTGGAGCTGGTGGCGCCGGTTCCTGAGTTGGTGGGCCAACGCCGTCTACACCCAATTCCTGTTGAGCCTATCAGTGCGCGATGCGACAGCGGGCTTCAAATGCTGGCGGCGTGAAGCGCTGTTGGGCATCGATTTAGAGCGCATTCGCTCCAACGGCTACGTGTTCCAGGTTGAAATGGCTTATGTGGCTGAGCACTCGGGTTATCGGGTTGTTGAAGTCCCCATCTACTTCGAGGACCGTCGCGTGGGGCGGTCCAAGATGACCACCGCAGTGAAATTGGAAGCGGCATGGCGCGTCTTTGAGATCCGCAGGCGACACCGCCATCTACAGCGCAGCAGCCGCAGTGCGCTGCAAACTCCTTAGGGCTGGCGGTCTGCTAGCGGTGTTGCCTCGGAGCACGCGCCGGGGCACATCCTCCTCCTCTCCTCATGAGTCGACTCTTCAAGCACAAGAGCCTTTTGGCCGGGTGCATCCTGTTCATTCTTCCGCTGCTGTGGTTTGCGCCGGTTGTCGTCGGCGGTCGGACCTTGATTCCGGCTGACAATTTGTACCAATTCGCGCCGTGGCAGGCCATGGCGGAGTCCGCCGGGGTGGGCATTCCGCACAACGAGCTCCTCAGCGACTTGGTGCTGGAAAACTACGTGTGGAAGACCTTCCTGCGCCAGTCCATTGCCGCCGGTGAGCTGCCGCTGTGGAATCCCTATCTGTTCACCGGCGCGCCCTTTTTGGCCGCCGGCCAGCATTCTGCGCTCTATCCCCTCAGCATTGTCTTCTACGTGCTGCCTCTGCCGCTGGCCTACGGCGTGTTCACGTGGCTGCAGTTCGGGCTGGCCGGGCTGGGCATGTACATGTTCGGTCGGAGCTTACGGCTGAGCCATCAGGCAAGTCTGTTCGCCGGACTAGCCTTTCAATTCAGCGGCTTCTACGTGGTCAGCGTCGTTTTCACGATGATCATCGCTGCTGCGTCTTGGTTGCCATGGCTGCTGGCCTGCATCGAAATCGTTGTGCGCAAGCAGGAGGAGAAGGGTGACGTCGCCTACTCACCCGTTCCCTACGTGATCGGCGGCAGCATTGCTCTTGGCTTGCAGGTGTTGGCCGGTCACCCGGAGATCATCGTCATCACGCTCCTGGCGGCTGGTTTCTACGCCGGCGGTCGCCTCTTGATCCTATGGCGCAGGTTGGGCCGTTTAGGCCGGCCGCTGCGCTTGGCAGTTTGGCTGTTGGTGATGGTGCTGCTTGGTCTGGCCTTGGGCGCCGTGCAACTGGTGCCGTTGTATGAGCTGGTGAGCACCAGTTTTCGTCAAGGTTCGGCCAGCTATGCCGACGTCGTGGGCTGGGCCTGGCCTGTGCGGCAGATCATCACCTTTGTGTTGCCGGATTTCTTCGGCAACCCCAGCCATCATGGCTGGTTCGATCCCTGGCAGGGCGGTTGGCGCATGGCCGGCCCCAACGCGTATGGGCTGCCGGTGCGCGATGTCTTTTGGGGGATCAAGAACTATGTCGAGGGCGGCAACTACCTGGGGATCATCACCTTGGCGCTGGCCGTCGTAGCAGTCTTGGGCGCCATGCGCCCGCAGCGGGTGATCTTCCCGAGCGCTTCCTCCGTTGCTGACGCGGTGCCACCGGACTCAGCCCAGGCCCGCAGCCTCCCCTCTGCCCCGCGTCGCGCTCACGTTTGGCTCCTGGCAGCCTTGGCTGTTGTCAGCCTGTTGTTTGCCTTTGGCACGCCGCTTTACGCCATCCTTTTCTACGGCGTACCGGGCTACAAGCAGCTGCATTCCGCCTTTCGCTGGGTGTTTCCCTACACCGTGGCGATGAGCGCCCTGGCCGGCCTGGGGCTGCAATGGCTGCTCAACGCTGCACGGAAGGAGCGAGTTGGCGGGGACAGCCCAGCAGGGCCGCACCGTGGCACGCCGCGCCCTTGGCTAACGCGCTCCCTGGGTGGACTGGCGTTGCTCTGTGGTTTGCTGGCGTTGGCGGCTGCGCTGCTCAGCTTGGGCTGGCCTGGGCCGTTCGTTGCCGTGGGGCAACGCATCGTCGACTCCCCCTACCTCGCCCGCAACGTCTTCGCCGACGGCCGCGATTTTTGGGGTTACCAATGGCAGCGCGTGTTGCACTTCGGCGTCTTTGCTACTCTGACCGGCCTTTGGCTGCTGGTTGCCAGCCGCCCCGTCGCTCGCCTCGCTCGCTACCGGCTGCAGCGCCTGTTGCCGGCGGCTGCCATGCTTCTGCTCCTCCTCGACCTCTATGGGGTGTTGGGGCGTTTCAACCCGGCGGCTGATCCGGCCTGGCTGCAAGTGACACCGCCCAGCGTCGCCTTCTTGCAGCAGGCCGATGAAGGCTCTCCCTGGCGCGTGACCACCTTCGAGGGCGAGGGTACGACGAAAACCTTCAACGCCAACACGCCCTGGCTCAGCGGACTGCAGGATGTGCGCGGCTACGATTCGATCATCCCCAAGCAGTACGTGGACTACATGCAGGCCATCGAGCCGCAGGGCCAGCTGTTGTATAACCGCATTTCGCCCTTCTACGATCTCGCCAGCCTGGACGACCCGCTCACCGACCTGCTGGGCGTCAAGTACGTCATGACCGAGTTACCGCTCGATCTTCCGGGTTGGGAACGGGTGTACGCGGGCGAGGTTGCCATCTATCGCAACCAGGATGTCATGCCGCGCACGTTCGTTGTCAACGAGGCTGTGCTTGCGTCCACCTCCGAGGTACTGACCCGCACGCGGCAGGCGAGTCTGCGCGAAGTTGTGGTCCTCGAGGAAGACACGTTGAGTCTCCCGGCAAGCCCACAGTTGCCGGGAAACTGGGCAGGGAGCTTGCCGCCTTATCCCTTCACGCGGCCGCCGCAAGATTATGCCGGTCGTCTGCCTGCCGCCGAGCTGCCGCCTCCTGCCTCGCCGCAGCTGCGCACGGCCACGATCAGCCAGTACGGCAGCCGACAGGTATTCGTCGATCTCAACCTGAGCGATCGCGGCTGGCTGGTGCTGACCGACGCCTGGTTTCCCGGCTGGAAGGCCTATCTGCGGCCCTTCGGCGTGACGGGCGAGGGCGTGGACGCGCAAGGCAACCCCCTGGAG
The DNA here is from genome assembly GCA_034432445.1 of Anaerolineales bacterium. GTDB lineage: Bacteria > Chloroflexota > Anaerolineae > JAAEKA01 > JAAEKA01 > JANWYQ01. The sequence continues at coordinate 19,137 of DAOUBX010000035.1, read as the reverse complement.
ATGGAGCTGCCGGTGTTCCGCGCCAACGGCAACTTCCGCGCCGTGTACATTCCGCAGGCCGGCCAGTGGACCGTGCGCTTCATCTACTCCCCACGCTCGGTGCAGCTGGGGATCTATGTCACGTTCTTGGCGGTCGTGACGCTCATCTTGTTGGCGGGTTGGTGGGCATGGGGCCGTTTTTACCGCGAGACGGGTGGCGCCGGCGCTGAGGTGCGCACGGTGGCCAAGAACAGCGCGGTGCAGATGATCCTGTCGCTGATGAACCGCGGCATCGACTTCGCCTTTGCCATGTTGCGGCTGCGCGTGTTGGCGCCTGCGGGCGAGGGCAGCTACGCCTTCGTCATTGCCATCTACGGCTTCTTCGAGGTCGTGGTGCGCTTCGGTCTGGGCACGCTGCTGACGCGCGACGTGGCGCAAGATCGATCGCAGGCCGGCCGATACTTGGTGAACGTGGTGGTGCTGCGCAGCCTGCTGTGGCTGATCTCGTTGCCTGTGATGGCTTTGGTGGCGGGCGTCTACGCGCGCAGCGGCAACCTGACGGCCGCCGAGGCGCAGGCCCTGGCGCTGTTTGCTCTGGCGCTGTTCTTCGCCACGTTGGCCGACAGCATCAGCGCGGTGTTCTACGCCTACGAAAAGATGGAGTTCCCGGCCGGCATCGCCACGGCGATCGCCACAGCCAAAGTTGCCTTGGGTGCGCTGGTCTTATTGCCGCCCTTCAGCTGGGGCTTCGTGGGACTGGCAGCGGTCAGCCTGGTGATGAACGTGGTGCAAACGATCTGGCTGTGGGTCGTGCTGCGGCGCCACATTCCCCTGCACCTGGGGACCGTCGACCGCCCCCTGCAGCGGCTGATGGCCGTGCAAGCCTATCCGCTGATGCTCAACCACCTGCTGGCCAGCATCTTCTGGCGCATCGACCTGTGGCTGCTCAAACCGCTAGCCGGCACGGCCGCCGTGGGCATCTACTCGGCGGGCGTGAAGTACCTGGATGGTTTCAACGTCATCCCCAGCTATTTCACCCTGGCGATCTTCCCCTTGATGAGCCGTTACGCCAAGGATAGCCACGAGTCGCTGGTGCGGGCCTACAAGCTGGCGATTCGCTTGCTGGTCATGGTGGCCTTGCCCATTGCAATCAGCGTCACCGCTCTGGCCACGCCGCTCATCCGCATCCTGGGCGGCTCCGCTTTCTTGCCCGACTCGGCCATTGCCCTCACCCTGCTGATCTGGTCGATCCCGATCGGTTTCATCAACAGCGTTACGCAATACGTGTTGATCGCTGTCGGCCAACAGCGTTTTTTGACCAAAGCCTTTATCATCGGTGTAACCTTCAACGTAGTCGCCAACTTGATCATGATCCCGCGCTTCGGCTATCGCGGCGCCGCGATCGTGACGGTCCTGAGCGAATTCAGTCTACTGCTTCCGTTCTACTACTCGGTGCGCCGGCACATCGCGCCCCTGCCGTGGTTCGACCTGCTGTGGCGGCAGGTGATGGCCGCGGTCGTGATGGCCGCTGCCGTCTGGCTGCTGGCTGGCTGGTCGCCGTGGCTGGCGGCGCTGGCCGGCTGGGCGATCTACGGCGCAGCGTTGCTGGCTTTGGGCACGTTTCGCGACCCCGACATACAGAGTATTCGGCGCGCGCTGCCCCTGAGCCGCCGCAAGAAGCTGGCGCCCGGGCATGAGTTGTCGAGCTAACACTGAGCGTCTGTTATGAATTTGCAGAGCTTTTTCAACAGCGCAGAGGCGTTGCGGCTGGGCCTGTGGCTGGGCCGGCATGTTCCCTTGCGGGTAGGACATGCTATAGCTGATGGCATTACGGCCGGCCTGGCGCGGCGACGGGAGTCCACGCTCTATCGCACGCTGTTCGCTAATCTGCAGGTGGCGCTGGGGCCTGACGCCTCGCCAGAGTCGGTGCACCAGACGGCGGCGCACGTGCTGCGCAACACCGGCCGTTCCTATTTTCGCTTCTACCGCGCTTTTGCGCAGGGCCCGGAAGCGGTCATTGCGGCTGTCGATATCCAGCCCCAGGTGTTTGCTTACCTCGAGGAGTTATCCGACCTGCGGCGGGGCGCGCTGATCGTGGGCGGGCACCTGAGCGGCTTCGACCTCGGCGCCTTTGCGTTTGCCTATCGCGGCTACCGCATTGCCGCCCTGGCCTACGCCAACCCCACCAGCGGCTACGACATGCAGAACGAGTTGCGCCAGGCTGCCGGCATCGAATGGTTGCCCATCGATGTGTCGGTGTTGCGTAAGGCGATCAAAGCGCTGCGCGAAGGCGCCTTGATCATCACCGGCGTCGACCGTCCCGATCCTTATGGCAGCGGCGAGCTCCTGCACTTCTTTGGTCGCCCTGCGCGGCTGCCGGTTGGCCACGTCCGACTGGCGCTGCAAACCGGTTCCCCGGTGGGCGTCGTGGTGCCGGAGTACGTACCCCAGCAGGACCGAGTGCGCGTGAACATCGCCAGCATGCTGGAGATGGAGGAAGTTGGCAGCCGGCAAGAGAACGTCATCCACAACGCGCAGCGTGTCTTGCGCGTCATCGAGCGCGCCATCCTAGCCCATCCCGACCAGTGGCAGATGTTCTATCCGGTGTGGCAGGAGACGGTGAACGGTGAACGGTGATCGGTGATCGGTGATCGGTGATCGGTGAATAGTGGTCAGATGACGTTGGCTAGTCGCGGTCAATGGTTTGGCAGGGGTAGGACGAGCGCCGTACTGAGCCTATCGCAGTGTAGTGGGTTGAGGTTATGAGCCTCGCATGAGGTCAGCCCAACCCAGCGTAGCGAAACCCCTCTGACAACCGTGGAGGTGCAAAAACGCAGCATGAGAAGGCCGATCCAGTTGTATGTCAGCGCGGGCCGCGATTTGGAGCGCGAGCGGGATAGTATCGGCCGGGTGGTGGCTGAGTTGCCAGTGACGGCCGGCTGGATGATTGGCCGCACACCGGTCAAGAGACAAGCAGTGGCGCCCGCTCCGGCGCCCACGACAGCAGCGACGTGCGACCTGTTCATTTTTCTGTTGGGGCAGGACATCTCCGCGCCGACAGGCAGCGAATGGGATGCTGCACACGCCGCCCGCCGGCCGGTTCTGGCGCTGCTCAAAGATGTGACGCGCACGGCAGCCGGCCAGGAGTTCCAGCGCTATGGCCAGGATAAGTGGGTGCGGTTCAAGTCGGAGGAGGAGTTGGAAAGGCAGGTGCGCAACTGGTTGATCCGGCAGCTTCTCGACCATGCGGAGCCTCTGCGGCTGACGCTGTCGGAGATCGAGCAGCTGGCGGCGCTCTATGAAAAGCATCGGGACGAGCCGAGCGTTCCGTGAGGCCAACCAGGCGACCGGGCCGCCGCCGCCGGCGGCGGCGGGGTGATCCTGTCGACTCCACCGGGATCTGTACGGTCATAACACCAACCGCTGGTCAGGACACGTTCGGAAGGATCGCACTCTGGGACAGAATGTGCTACGGTTCGTAGCGGAAGGGCGCGCGCGGGCGGGCCATCGGCTTCACCATGGCCATGTTGCAGCGGCGCTTTGCCTCCAGCCTCTACGCGGTCCGAAGAACCCTGGAGCGCATGAAGAAGCACCGCAAGAGGATGCTGGCCGACCCCGCCCGCTAGCGCCTGGAGCAGATCCAAGGCCGCGTGCCCGACGACTTCGACGACCAACAGGAGGCGATCCTGGCCGGCGACGGCAAGGAGGGCCGGCCGCTAGGAAAGCTGCGCTCGCCCAACGCGCGCACCCTTGTCCGATTGCCTGGCCGGTGGTAAAATTACGCTGCTGGCAGCGCAGTCTGGTCATGAGCCTGTGTGCTCGTCGGGCGCATGGGCCAAGCCACCACTCATCTGTCACCATCGGGCTAAGCATCGTCTCACCCCAGCACGTCAGGCCGTCAACCTTGGCCTGAGCGATCTGTTGGAGAAGCTACAAAGCGCCTTTCCATGACCCCTTGCCCCAAACGCCTTCTCGAAGTCGACCTCCCCATCCGGCGCATCTCCGCCCACGCGCGGCGCGAAAAGTCGATCCGCCACGGTCACATCTCCACGAGGCTCCTCCGTGATCAGGATCCTCCAAGAACTCATCGGTATCCTATTGCTGCCGCTGGCCGCAGCCTTTGTCTACACGGCGGCGCTATTTCTCGTCGACACTGCTGATCAGTGGCTGCTAGGGCCGTTTGGCATCGGCTTTGGCATCTATCTGGTGCTGTATTTGGTTCTGCTTCGCACGAGGTTTGCCTTCGTCGAGATCTTCGAGCATGAGCTGAACCATCTGGTGACGGGCAAGCTGCTCTTTCGGGACGTCCAAGAGCTCTTGGTCAATGCGGACAAGGGCGGACATGTGCAGTTCCGCCAAGGTCCCGACTTTGCCAGCTTTATCATTCTGCTGGCCCCTTATACCATTCCTCTCTTCACGATCCCTCTGTTGGTTGCGCGCCTCTTCTTGCCGCCGCCTATCTCCGCTGTGGTGGATTTTCTGATCGGCTTCACCCTGGCCTTCCATCTGGTAGGTCTGCTGAAGGAGTTTCACCCCCGCCAAACGGACCTGCAACGATCGGGCTTTGTCTTCTCGGTCAGCGCCGTGTTGCTGGTCAACGCTATTTGGCTGGTCGTGGCGGTGGCCGTGGTGATCGACGAGCCAGAGGCAATTGTGACTTATTTCGGCGATGCCTGGGCGCTGGCGGGGCAACTTTACCGGCAAGCCGTGGACTGGATTGCCGGGGTGGTAGGCGTCTGACGTGTGGGCAGACCCGGGCCAGACGCAGCGCTTGTTCGGCTGTAGGCAGTGCACGCCCAGACAAGACAAAACGGCTACCCACGCGGGGTAGCCGTTTCGTGTGGCCCGGAACGTGCTGTTACAGGTATCCTAGCTTCTTTGCCTCAAACCTCAATTCATCCTGGAACTTGGGATGGGCGATGCGGATCAACTCCTGACAGCGTTGGCGCACGGTTTTGCCGTGCAAGTAGGCCACACCGTACTCGGTGGCCACGTAGTGTACGTCGTAGCGCGTGGTCACGACGCCTGACCCCTCGTACAGCATGGGCACGATGCGGCTGACCGTGTCATCCTTGGCAGTCGAAAGGAAGGCGATGATCGGCTTGCCGCCTTTGGAGCGCGCGGCCCCGCGCACAAAGTCCAACTGCCCGCCCACGCCGCTGTAGAACTTCGGCCCGATCGAGTCGGCACAGACCTGCCCGGTCAAGTCGACTTGCAGCGCCGAGTTGATCGAAATCATCTTCTCGTTCTGGGCGATGTTGAAGGGGTCATTGACGTAATCCGTCGGGTGCAGTTCGACGATGGGGTTGTTGTCGACGAAATCATACAGCCGCTGCGTGCCGAAGAGGAAACCGGCGATGATCTTGCCGGGGTGGAAGGTCTTCTTGGCGCAGGTGATCACGCCCGCTTCCACCATGTCCACCACGCCGTCGGAAAACAGCTCGGTGTGCACGCCCAAGTCCTTGTGGTTGGTCAGGTTTTGCAACACGGCGTCGGGAATGCTGCCGATGCCCATCTGCAAGGTTGCGCCGTCGGGGATGATCTCAGCGATGTGCTTGCCTACCTGCATGTGGAGGGGGGAGCTGCCGCCCTGCGGCGCTTCTGGCAGGGGGTAATCGGTCTCGATCACGGCGTGCAGCCGGCTGACGTGAATGAACGCATCGCCCAACGTGCGCGGCATGCGTTGGTTGATCTCGGCAATGATGCAAGCAGCGGATTCGGCGGCCGGTTTGGTTGTCCCCACTTCGCAACCAAAGCTGCAGAAACCGTGCTCATCCGGAGGCGACAACGATATCAAAGCTACATCCAGTGGCAAGGGCCCCCCTTCGCGAAACAAACTGGGAATCTCGGACAGAAAGACAGGTGTGAAATCAGCGCGGCCTTGCTGCACCGCCTTGCGCACATTGTGGCCAATGAACAGCGCGTTGTGGCGAAACGACTCGTGCAGCTCCGGCGCCACATAGGGCGCTTCGGCAAAGGTCAGGATGTGGATGATCTCCACGTTCTGCAGCTCGCCGGCGCGGTTGGTCAAACCACGCACCAGTTCAATGGGCACACCTGCCCCGCCGCCGATGTAGACGCGCGCCCCTGACGTAACGCACGCCAGGGCCTCTTCGGCGGTTTTTCTTACTCTGCGGCGAAAGATATCTTCCCAAATCATAGGTGTTCTCTTATTCTAGCAAGTCAGCGCGCTCGGCGCTACATTAGGCCCAAGATCTCGAACAAGTCGATCTCCACCTGGCGCCCTAATGCCGCTGCCAGACGATGACTGGCGATCTTGCCGCGGTAGAGCTTTGTGCCTTTGCGCAGCGCATGATAGGCAGCGAGCGCAGGCTCCAGACCTTGTTGACCAATGGTCAGCAGATAGGGCAACGCTGCATTGGTCAGCGCATGGCTGGCAGTGCGGGCTACCATGGAGGCGCTGTTCGGCACACAGAAGTGCACGATGTTCTCGGCGATAAAGGTGGGGTCGCGCAGCGTTGTCGGTCGGCTGGTTTCAACGCACCCACCTTGGTCGATGGCATAGTCCATGATCACGGCGCCCGGCCGCATCTTGCGCACCATCTCGCGGGTGATCAGCACGGGAGCGCGCTGGCCGGGCACCAGCACGGCGCCCACCAACACATCAGCAAATCCCACGATGCGGTTCAGGTTGTATTCGTTGCTGATCATCGTGGTCACGGTGCCGCCGAACAGATCGTCTAAGCGCTTGAGCTTGCGGACGTCCTTGTCCAAGATAATGGCCTGTGCGCCCGCGGCCACGAACGAGCGCGCAGCCGAGCCGCCCAGCGTGCCGCCGCCAACGATGCACACGATGCCGCGTGGCACACCCGGAATACCGCTGAGCAAGATGCCGCGTCCGCCCTGAACTGTCGTCAAGAGTTGACCGGCGATCACCGGCGCCAATCGGCCGGCGACCTCGCTCATTGGCACGAGGATCGGCAGGGTGCCGTCCTCCTCTTGCATCTCCTCGAAAGCGATCGCAGTGATTTCCCTGTCCGCCAGGGCGCTGTGTAGGTCCGGCGAGGCTACCGCCAGGTGCAGGAACGCCATGATGGTCTGCTTGGGGCGAAACAGCCGGTGTTCCTTGGCCGTTGGCCGTGCCATCTTGACCACCACATCGGCCCGGCCATACGCTTCCTCCGCGGTGTAGACAATCGTCCCGCCGACTGCGCGGTAGTGTTCATCGGTGAAGCCTGCGCCCAGGCCGGCTTTGCTTTGCAGGTACACCGTGTGGCCCGCCTGCACCAGCGCTTGCACACCGGCCGGCGTCAACCCGACGCGGCTTTCAAGGTCGCGCACCTCTCTGGGAACGCCGAAGTTCATAGGATCAACTCTCCTCGTGAGCAGCCAGGGCACCTGACTGCAAAGCTTGCCATATTCTGGCAATCGTTCATCAGTTACACTTACCGACCCGACGCTCATGGTCGACGTGACTCCAGGCACTTGGTGCGGCCAACGGAGAGCATCCGACACGTGGGCGATTACGGCGAGAGGATCGCTGCCAGGGCGCCAGGTGCGGCTTGCAGTGCTCGCTCGATCGCCTCCTGGGCCCTGCGGCTTAAGCCCTGGCCATGGCCGAACGCTGTGCCGGGCACGGTTATCAGCCAGAAGGGCGGCAGCGGCTCGTCGGTCAACACACCGGCGTAAGCACGCACCACGATAGGGTCAAGGTGATGACCCACGACGGGCGCTGCCAAGACCGCCGGCGGCAGTGGAACAACTTCGACTGCTGGATCAGCGCTGGGCTCGTCGGCCACGCGGGCATCGACGAACACGACGGCCTCGATGTCAGGTTGCACGACCTCCACGGCCAGCTCCGGCGTCAACTGGTGCACAGCAACACGTCGAACCTCCCGGCCCAGCGACTGCCAGGCTTGCTCCAGCTTCTCGGCCAGCACAAGACCGGCGCCGTCGTCCTGTCGCAACGGGTTTCCGTAGGCAATGAGGAGGATCATGGTGAACGGTGGTCCGTGACCGGTGACCGGTGATCCGGGGTCGGTATGCGTCGCTCGATGAACCTTGGGGAACTAACTTGACAATCGCCCGTGCATGATCGCAGACCGGCCCGCTGCGCTTGCTTTGACGGTTGTGCGCCGCCGTGCGCAGATGGCCGTCGACCGATTACCGATCACCGATTACCGATCACCGATCACCGATCACTGATTACCGATCACCGATCACCGATCACCGATTACCGATCACCGATCAACCGCTTAGTTGCGCACTTTCTCATCCACCACCCGACCGTCCGGCGCAATCAACTGCACGTGCAGCGGCATTTGGCCGACCGCGTGGGTGGAACAGCTCAGGCAAGGGTCATACAGGCGGATGCCGTGCTCGATGCGGTTCAGCACGCCTTCGGGGATCGTCTCGCCGTCGATGTAGGCGCGGGCGATCTGCTGCACCGTCTTGTTCATGGCCAGGTTGTTCTGGCCGGTGGCGATGATCAGGTTGACCCGTTGCAGAATGCCCTGCCGGTCCACCTTGTACTCGTGGAACAAGGTGCCGCGTGGCGCTTCGCTGACGCCGATGCCCACCCGCTCGTTGACCTCAGCGTAGTTGCGCACGTGCGAGCCGGTCAGGGTTTCATCTTCCAGCGTCTCCTCGATCTTCTCCAGGCTGAACATGATCTCGATTAAGCGGGCGTAGTGGTAGTGAAAGCTACCGCTGACGGGCTTGCCGCGCTGGCCCAGACGGCGGAACTGGCGCAACTCGCGGTCGGCGCGCGGCGTTCCCGCGTAGTCGCACACGTTCAGCCGCGCCAGCGGCCCCACGCGGTACATGCCGGCCGGATAGCCCATCGGCTTGTAGTAGGGCGCCTTGAGGTAGGTCCATGGCTCCACGGCCTCATCGATGAAATCGCGGAAGGTGAGGGTGTCGGCGTTTTCCAGGATGCGCCCTTCACTGTCCACCACGCGCAGCATGCCATCGTAGTGCTCCAACCCGCCGTCCTTCGTCACCAGCCCCATGTACAGGCTGGGAAAGTCGCCGTAGTTCTCGATTTCGTGGTTGAACTGATCGTAGCTGTCCTTGAGCACGTCCAGCGCCAACTCGGCAATGTCGAAGGCCTCCGGCAGCATGCGCTTGATCTGGCTGCGCGCCTCGGCGGTCAGCGGCTCGCGCACGCCGCCGGGCACGGCCCAGGCCGGGTGCACGCTGCGGCCGCCCAACAGGCGGATCACCTTCTGGCCGAACTCCCTCAGGCGGATGCCGCTGCGCGCCAGGTTGGGTCGCGCCTCGATCAAGCCCATGATGTTGCGTTTAGCCGGGTCGCTGTCCATGCCCAGCAGCAGATCGGGCGCGCTGAGGTGGAAGAAGCTCAGGGCGTGGCTTTGCACGAGCTGGCCCCAGTTCATCAAGCGGCGCAGTTTCTCGGCGCGCGCGGGAATGCGGATGCCCAGCACGTCGTCGCCGGCTTTGGCCGAGGCCAGAATGTGGCTCACCGGGCAGATGCCACAGACGCGCGCCGTGATGCCCGGCATCTCCCAGAACGTCCGGCCGACGCAGAACTTCTCGAAGCCGCGGAACTCCACCACGTGGAAGCGCGCGTCCTGCACCTTGCCGTCGTCGCCCAAGTACAGGCTGATCTTGGCGTGGCCTTCGATGCGGGTTACGGGATCGATAACAACAGTTCGAGTCATTGTCATACCTCAGTTTTCTCGTTCGGTCGTGTGTTCATTTGGTCGTGCGGTCGCCTGATCGTCTGTTCGGGCCCTTGTAACGACCATACGCTTGCACAACCGCGCGCCATTACCCGAACTTCCTCATCTTCTCAGGCAACACCACCGGCTCGCCTGTCAACAACGCATTGACAGCCGTCCAGATGCGCTCGGCGTCGGGCGGGCAACCGGGAATGAAGGCGTCCACCGCAATCACCTGGTGCAGAGGCAGCACGCGTGGGATAAGGGCTGGCACAATCTTGTCCACCTCGCCGCCGCGCGGCGCTGCGCCTGGCCCCTCATGGTACACCTTGGTCAACAAGTCTTCCACGGGGAATTTGTTGCGCAGGCTGGTCACGTTGCCGGTCACCGCGCAGTCGCCGAAACTGACCACGATTCTGCTGCGCGCCCGAATCTTCTCGGCTAGTTCCACGTGGTCGACATTGGCCACTGCGCCCTCCACCAGGGTCACGTCCACGTTCTCGGGGAACTCCTTGACATCGGCGATGGGGCTGTAAACCAGCTCGACCGCCTCGGCCAGGTCGATCAGCTTTTCATCCAAGTCCAGGAAGCTCATGTGGCAGCCGGAGCAGCCGCCGAGCCAGACGGTGGCCAGCCGGACCTTGCTGCTGGCCGCGCCGGCAGCCTTGGCAGCCTTGGCCGGTGTCTTCTTTGTAGCGAGTGTTGTCATCGTCGGCCCTCCGCTCCACCGTTGGGCATCACCCATTGCTTCTTCTCGCGGCCGTCCAGGATCCACTGCAAGAAGTCGTGGCGCTTGACCATCTCGGCCACGGTCGATCCCTTGTTGCTCAGCGCGCCGGTGGGGCAGACCTGTACGCACTTGCCGCAACTGGTACAGCTTGTGCTGCTGCCCCAGGGCTGGTTCAGGTCGGTGATCACCCGGCTGTTGACCCCGCGGCCCATGACATCCCACGTGTGTGCCCCCTCCACGCTGTCGCAGACGCGCACGCAGCGGGTGCAGAGGATGCAGCGGTTGTGGTCGATGACGTACTTGTCGTGGCTGGCGTCCATCGGCAGGTCCGGCACGAGGTAGTCATAGCGCACGTGGTCCATGCCGATCTTGGCGGCTTCAGCCTGGAGCTCGCAGCGGCCGTTCATAACGCAAACCGCACAAATGTGGTTGCGCTCGGCGAAGAGCAACTCCAGGATCATGCGGCGATACCTGACCAGACGCTCGCTGTGGGTGTAGATCGCCATACCCTCCTGTACCGTGGTGGTGCAGGCGGGCAGCAGGCGATGGGTAGCTTGCACTTCCACCAGGCACAGCCGGCAGCCGCCGCGCGGCTCCAGACCGTCCAGATGGCACAGCGTGGGCAAGTCGATGCCCTGCTCGCGGATCAAGCTGAGCACGCTTTGGCCTTCAACGCCGCTGACCAATTCATCGTTGATTGTCATTGTGATGACTGCCATGACTTCTCTCCTCGCCTCAGCCCAATGTCATCGGGACGGTTCCCAGCTCGCGAATGCGACGCGGCAGCGCCTCCACCAGCTCCTGCACTGGCTTCTCGGTCAATTGACAGACGCCGGCCGGGCATTCGCGACGCTGAATGTGGGCCTCGTACTCGTCGCGGAAGAAGCGCAGCGTGCTGAGCACGGGGTTGGGCGCCGACATGCCCAAGCCGCACAGGCTGGTCTCCTGCACCATCACGCACAGCTCTTCCAGGATCTGCAGGTCGTTCATAGTGGCGCTGCCGTTTGTGATGCGCTCCAGGATGCGATGCATCTGCACAGTGCCGACGCGGCAGGGCACACACTTGCCGCAGCTCTCGTCCATGCAGAACTCCATGAAGAACTTGGCCACGTCGGGCATGCAACTGCTGTCGTCCATTACGATCAAACCGCCCGAGCCCATGATCGATCCCAACGCGCGCAGGCTCTCGTAGTCCATGGGCGTGTCCAGGTGTTCGGCCGGAATGCAGCCTCCGCTGGGACCGCCCGTCTGCGCCGCCTTGAAAACGTGACCCTCAGGCACGCCGCCGCCGATGTCGAAGATGACCTCGCGCAGGGTAATGCCCATCGGCACTTCGATGAGCCCGGTGGTGTTCACCTTGCCGGCCAGGGCAAAGATCTTGCTGCCCTTGCTCTTGGCGGTGCCGATGCTGGCGAACCACTGCGCGCCGTTCTCGATGATGGGGACGATGTTGCCGAAGGTCTCGACGTTGTTGATCAGGGTAGGACAGCCCCACAGGCCGCTCTGCGCGGGGTAGGGCGGACGGGGCGTCGGCTGGCCGCGGCGGCCCATGATTGAGGCCATCAGCGCAGTTTCTTCACCGCAGACAAAGGCCCCGGCGCCGATGCGGATGTCGACGCGGAAGCTAAAGCTGCTCTCCAGCACACGGCTGCCCAGCAAGCCGCGGCGTTCAGCCGTGCGGATCGCCTTCTCCAGGCGTTTGGCCGCCACCGGGTACTCGCCGCGCACGTAGATGAAGCCCTGTTCGGCGCCGACGGCATAGCCGGCGATGGCCATGCCCTCCAGCAGGCGGTGCGGGTCCGATTCCATCAGGGTGCGGTCCATGTAAGCGCCGGGGTCGCCCTCGTCGCCGTTGGCGATGACGTACTTTTTGTCGCCGGGCGCCTTGCGCACCAGGTCCCATTTCAGGCCGGTGGGGTAGCCGGCGCCGCCGCGGCCGCGCAAGCCACTTTTGCTGATTTCGGCGCATACCTCCTCCGGCGTCATCTCGCGCAGCGCGTAGGCCAGCGCAGCGTAGCCGCCGCGCGCCACGTAGTCCTCCAGTCGTTCCGGGTCGATCAGCCCGCTGTTGGTCAGCACAACCTTCTTCTGCTTAGCGAAGAACGGCAGATCGCTGGGCATGATCTTTTCCGCCACCGGCTGGCCGGCTGCCACGTGGTCGGCCACGATTTGACGGGCGGCCTGCGGCGTGACGTTTTCGTAGTAGACATCCTCCTGGCCGGGTATTTGCAGGGTGACCATCGGCCCGCGGCTGCACGGGCCCATGCAGCCAGTCGAGACGACCGCTACCTCGGCGTCTAATTTGTGTTCGGCCACAGCTTCTTCCAGCGCCTGCTGAACCGCGGTGGCGCCAGAGGAGAGGCAGGGGGTGCTGGCGCAGCACAGCAAGCGGCAGCGGAAGGCCTGTTGGCGCTCAAGCTCGCGCTGGGCCATGGCTTGCAGATCTGAGCGTTTCATAGGTCGTCATCCTCGTCGAAGTTGTTGCCGGCTGCGGGTTCGTGGCCGTTGCGCCCGGCGCTGGGCCGGCCGCTGGCCAGAGCCTGCGCTACGGCGGCCAACGTGGTCTCGGGCGTTTCGCGCGCCAACACCTCGCCGTCCAGGATTATCACCGGCGCCAGGCCGCAACTTCCCAGGCAGCGGGCTGCAGTGATGCTCAGCTTGCCGTCGGATGTGGTCTGGCCCGCGTCGATGCCGTAGGTTGCACGCAGAGCGGCCACGATCTCCGCTGCTCGCTTGACATAGCAAGCCGTGCCCATGCAGACGATGCAATTGTGTTCGCCCTGGGGTTGCAGCGAAAAGAAGTGATAGAACGTGGCCACACCGTAGACCCAGCTCAAGGGCAACTTGAGTTGGCGCGCCACATAAATCAGCAGATCCTCCTCCAAGTAACCAAAGGCTTCCTGCGCCGTGTGCAGCACCTCGATCAGGGCATCCTGTTGATAGCGAAAGCGCTTGAGCGTGCGATCGATCAATATGAACCTGGGATCGCCGCTGGGGTGGGACTGATCAGGCGCTGCTGCGCTGCGGACAGTGCTCTCCGGCATGGCAGACTCCTTGCTAAGCTCCGTAGGGTTCCGGTCGTTTTGGCCGGCCCCCAATCGCGTCAGGGGGCTCGTTGCTCTGGCCGCGTTAACATGGCACACGCAGCGTACCATTGTGGGCAAGCATATCACGCTCTGCTGTTCCCCACCATGATCTAGGTCATATCCGTGAATTCGGCCGCAAAAGTGGCGTGCGGACGACTGAAGTCGTCACTACAAGGGTCTCGTCGTGAGAACAGCGCGCTTGGTAGTGGCGACTTCAGTCGCTCGGCGGGGTGTGGACGGCTGAAGGCGTCACGACGAGGCTTTCTCCAGCCGCACGGCCGTCACCTTGAACTCAGGGATCTTCGCCACCGGGTCCAGATGTTCGGCGCTGGTCAGCCAGTTGGCGGCCTGGTCGGGGAAGTGGAAGGTGGTGAAGACCAGCCCGGCGTTGACGCGATCGGTCACCCAGGCCTTGGCTTCGATGGTTCCGCGGCGTGAGATCACGCGCACCATGTCGCCGTCGGCCAGACCCAGCCGCTGCGCATCCTCCGCGCTGACCTCGACCAGCGCCTCCGGGTACACGGCCAGCAAGCCGGCCGCCCGTCGGGTCATTTCGCCGCCGTGCCAGTGATAGAGCACCCGGCCGCTGGTCATGTACACGGGGTAGGTGTCGTCGGGCAGCTCGCCGGCCGGGACGTGGTCAACCGCGGCAAAGCGGCCCAGCCCGCGCGTGAACTTGCCGACGTGCAGGATGGGCGTGCCTGGGTGCCCCTCGTCGGGCACGGGCCATTGAAGCTGCGCGCCGGCCTCCAGCCGCCGGTAGGTGACGCCGGCATAGCTGGGCGTCAGAGCATTGATCTCGGCCATCACGTCCTGCGGCGTCTGGTAGTCCCAGCCGGCATAGGGCGCAGCGGCATTGGGCTCGGCCACGCCCAAGGCCAGCAGCCGGCGGGCCAGCTCGCTGATGATCCAGGTGTCCAGCCGGGCCTCGCCGGGCGGCTCCACGGCCTTGCGCACGCGCTGGATGCGCCGCTCGGTGTTGGTGAAGGTGCCTTCCTTCTCGGCAAAGCTGGCCGCGGGCAGGATCACATCGGCGTAGGCGGCGGTGTCGCTGAAGAAGAGCTCTTGCAGCACGATGAACTCGGCCTTGTTCAGCGAGTACTGCACGTGGCGCAGGTCGGGATCGCTGGTCATGGGGTTCTCACCCACGATGTAGAGGCAGCGCACGTCACCCCGCTCGGCGGCGTTGATCATCTCGGTGACGGTCAGGCCGACCTGGCTGGACAGCGGCACGCCCCAAGCGGCCTCGAACTTGGCCTGAGCGGCCGGGTTGGTCACCGGCTGATAGCCGCTGTAGACGTTGGGCAGGGCGCCCATGTCGCACGCACCCTGGACGTTGTTCTGGCCGCGCAGCGGGTTAACCCCGCCGCCGGGCACGCCCATGTTGCCCAGCAGCATCTGCAGGTTGGCGCAGCTCATGACGTTGGCCACGCCGGCCTTGTGCTGGGTGATGCCCATGGCGTAGATCAGCGCGCCGGGCCGGTGCTCGGCCAGCATCTGCGCGGCCCGCTCGATGTCGGCCGCGGGCACGCCGGTGATCTCGCTGACGACTGCGGGTGTGTACTTGGCCACGGTCGCCGCCAGCTCGTCGAAGCCCTCGGTGCGCTGGGCGATGAAGTCGGCGTCCTGCCAGCCCTCGCGGACGATGACGTGCATGAGGCCGTTGAGCAGGGCGATGTCGGTGCCGGGGCGGTGGCGCAGGTAGAGGTCGGCATGCTCGGCCAGCTCGATCTGCCGCGGGTCGGCCACGATCAGCTTGGCCCCGCGCTGGCGCTTGGCGCGGCGGATCTTGACGCCGATGACCGGATGCTGCTCGGTGGTGTTGCTGCCGATGACGAAGATGCAGCGGCTTTGCTCGGTGATGTCGCGGATGGTGTTGGTCATGGCGCCGCTGCCGAAGCTGGCCGCCAGCCCTACCACGGTGCTGGCGTGACAGAGGCGCGCGCAGTGGTCCACGTTGTTGGTGCCCATCAGTTGCCGCGCGAACTTGGCGAAGAGGTAGTTCTCCTCGTTGGTGCACTTGGCCGAGGCCAGTATGGCAAAGCTCTGCCCGCCGTGCTGCTTCTTCTCCGCCGCCAGCTTGCGGGCGACCACGTCCAGGGCGGTGTCCCAGTCGACCGCGATGAAGGTGTCATCGGTGACCGGTGACCGGTGATCGGTGACCGCTGACCGGCGTTCTTCGGCGTTACCGATTATCGTCCATCGGTTATCGGTTACCTGCCGCTCCACCTCGGTCGAGTCGAGCCATTTGGCGCGGACCAGGGGGCGGGTGAGGCGCTCAGGGTTGTGGACATAATCATAGCCGTAGCGGCCTTTGACGCACAGGGCCAGGCCGTTGACCGGCGCGTCGGCGGCGCTGGTGACGCGTATCACCCTGCCGTTGCGGATGTTGAGGTCGAACTGGCAGCCCACGCCGCAGAAGGAACAGGTGGTGCGCACCTTGGTGATCTGGCCGGCGCGGCCCTTGCCCACGCTCATTTTGTCGAACAGCGCGCCGGTGGGGCAGTAGGCCACGCACTGGCCGCAGCTCTCGCAGCGCGCGTCCAGCATGAACTCGTCGGCGCCGGCCACCAGCTTGGTCTTGAAGCCGCGGTAGGCAAAGCTCCACACGTCTCGGTTCTGGATCTCTCCGCAGGCGCGCACGCAGCGGCCGCACAGGATGCATTTGTTGCGGTCGATGAAGACGAAGGGGTTGGGGTCAGGGTCGATGGGATAGCTGTGGCGCTGGCCGCTGTGCTGCGGCCAGGCGACGTTGTAGTCGTAGACCAGGTCTTGCAGCTCGCAGTCGCCGTTGACCTCACAGGTCATGCATTCGTTGGGGTGGTCGCTGAGCAGCATCTCCAACACGAACTTGCGGGTGGCCACGGCGTCGGCCGCGTTGGTGTGGACGACCATGCCCTCGGCCACGGGCGTGGTGCAGGCCGTCTGCAGGCCGCGCGCCTTCTCCACCGACACCACGCACATGCGGCACGCGCCGACGTTGCTCAGGTCAGGGTGGTGGCAGAGCGTGGGGATGTGAATGCCTGCGCCGCGCGCCGCCTCCAGGATGGTTGCGCCGTCGCGGGCGCTCACGCGTTGGTTGTCGATGGTGAGGGTGGGCATGGGACCTGCCTTTGCTACTGACGTCACTTCCTGCGCGCTTGAGCGTAGACTTCGTCGCCATTGCGCTTGCCTACGACGACGATGTAGACCGTGTCGGCATCAAGGACATACACGATGCGATATTCGCCCTGATCGACACGCCGGTACTCGGAGCCTGTCAACTTGATCGCGTCCGGAGGCATCGCGTCGTCGATGAGCGCCAGAACACGGCGCACGACCTGTCGAAACTGCTTGGCGTCGAGACGATCCAGAAGCCGCTTGGCGTCGTTGGTCAGGGATAGCTTGCGCGCCATGCCAGATTACGCCTCATCGGCGGTGGCGTAGCGCGCCAGCAGAAACGCCATCGACTCCTCAGGAGGAAGAAAACCGTTCTTGAGCGCCTCATCGGCGCGCGCCGCCCAGTAGGCGTCCTCCAGCCGGCGCAGTCGCGCATACTCCTCGTGATCGACAATCACGACGACGTCGCGCCCGTGGCTCTGCACCAGCACGGGCTCGCGCTGGGCCTGATTGATGATTTGGCCGAGCCTGTTCTTCAAGTCGGTAGCTGCAACTGTAACCATGACGACCTCCTGATCTCGATCCGTTCGAGGTCATTATAGTCGATTTGCGCGAATTGGCTAATCTGTACTATTTGGCCGTTGCCTGAGTTGTAAGCCCTTTACGAATGTAAATAAACCAATACACCAACCCCACCATCACCGCGCCGCCGATGATGTTGCCGATGGTGACGGGTAGCAGATTGGCCAGGAGGAAATTGGCCCATGTTAGATTGGCGTAATCCGCTGCCGTCTTGCCGATGGCGGCCCAGAACTCGGGCGCGGCCGTGGCTTTGATCAGCAGGCCCATCGGGATGAAATACATGTTGGCGACGCTGTGCTCGAAGCCGGCCGCCACGAAAGCCGTGATAGGGAAGATGATCGACAGGATCTTGTCCGTGGTGGAGCGGGCGCTGAAGCAGAGCCAGACGGCCAGGCAGACCAGCGCGTTGCACATCACGCCCAGCGCCACGGCTTGCACGAACCCCAAGCTGCACTTGGCGTTGGCGATGTTGAGCGCGTTCAGCCCCACAGCGCCGCCGCCAAAGGTGTACTGCAAGGTGAAGAGCATCATCACCGCTGTGGCGATGGAGCCGATGAAGTTGCCGGTGTAGACCAGACCCCAGTTGCGCAGCACCTGGCGTAGGGTCAGCCGGCGATCGGCCCAAGCCATGACGATCAGGTTGTTGCCGGTGAACAACTCGGCGCCGGCCACCACTACCAGGATCAGGCCCAGGCAGAAGGCCAGACCGCCCGTCAGCCGAATGGACCCGTAGGGCATCTGGCCGGCCGCGCCGGCCGTCACGGTGGTGGAAAAGGCGGCGCCCAGGGCGATGAACGCGCCCGCCAGCACGGCCAGGGCCATGGTGTTGCGCCAGCCCATGTTGGCTTTCTTGACGCCAACGTTTTCAGCCTTGACCGCCATCTCCGGTGGGATGAAGGCGTCGACGCTGAAGTGGGCGGGGCCCAGCGCCGTTGACGCCGAGCCGTTGTCGATAGGGGTAGGATTGGAGTTCATGGTTGGTCTATGGCAGCGGTTCGCCGATGCGTTGCAGCCAGTCCAGGTCGCAGCGCAGACAGCGCTTGCACTCCTCCTGGATGGTGTGCTCGTCGTAGGTGAGCTCGATCTCGGCGAAGCCGGGCAGCAGGCGGCGCTCCTCCGGTGAGAGCAGCCGCGGGGCAGGCCGCCGCGCCTCGGCGTAGTCGTCCAGGTTGTAAAGCTGCGGGATGTCGTGGCGCTTGGGGTGGTAGTAGACGCCGCCCAGCTCGCCGGTTTGCAGCCAATGGTCCACCACCAGCGCCACCTGATTGCCGTGGGCCACGGCTTGCACCACCGTCGCCGGCCCACTGACCGCGTCCCCGGCGGCGAAGACGCCCGGCGTGCCCAGCTCGAAGGCCTTGCCCACGCGGAAGCTGGCCTGCCGCGACAGCGCTACCGCCTCGTCGTCCACCCAGGTCACCTGGCCGATGGCCGGGATCAGCAGGTCGCACGGCATGATGTACTCGGAGCCGGGGATGGGCACCGGGCTGCGCCGGCCGCTCTTGTCGAAGTCGCCCAGCCGCTGGCGCTGTAGGCGCACGCCGGTCACGTGGCGGTCGCCCAGCACGGCCACCGGCGTCACCAGAAAGTGGAACTGCACCCCTTCGGCCTCGGCGCCCTCGATCTCCTCGGGGATGGCCGGCATCTGGTCGCGGTCGCGGCGGTAGACGATGTGCACCTCCCGCGCGCCCAGCCGCCAGGCCGAGCGCGCCGCGTCCATGGCCGTGTCGCCGCCGCCGACCACCACCACGACCTTGCCGGTGAGGTCGGGGAGCTTGCCCAGGGCGATGTCGCGCAGCATCTGCACGCCGTGATAGACGCCCGGCAGGTCCTCGCCCGGCACGCCCAGCCGCCGGCTGCGATGCGCGCCCAGGGCCAGGATGATGGCCGCGTAGCCGTCGGCCTGCAACGACTTGACGGTGAAATCGCTGCCCAGCTCCATGTTGCAGCGGATCTCCACCCCGGCCCGCTTGATGTGCTCGATCTCGGCGAAGAGGGGCTCCCGGGGCAGGCGGTAGGC
>DAOUBX010000034.1:0-20255 GCA_034432445.1 Anaerolineales bacterium | reverse complement strand
TAACCTAAAAATCGCTCGGGCCGGTCTCCGACCGTGCCCGCCGCGCTTTCATTGACGGTTGTGCGCCGACGCGCATGGGCATCTGGTTTGCGAACGTGTCTGCGCAGCCAACCTAGGTCACAAATCGCCTACAAATGCCCGGCACCTGAGCAGTTACCCTCTCTTTAATACGGCACATCCGGACGGTTGTGCCGTCCGCAATCTCCATAGGCGCCTTTTCAAACATTAAGACGCCCCGCAAAGCGGCCTGGTTTCGGCGGATGATTACCAGCCGGGTGAATTCACGCAGTCTTGACAAATCGCGATTCGCTATGCTATAATCGCTTGCGTGTGGCCCAGGGCAGCCCGTCACCATTCAGCAGCTAGTTATGCCTCAGATCACTCCCGATATCCATCTTGCCAAAGATACAAGTCAGGTGATCGACCGCATTGTAGATGGGGAGACCCTTTTGATCCATCTACAGAGCGGTGAGTATTTTAGCCTGAACCCCATTGGCACACGAATCTGGCAGTTGATCAGCGACGAACGTACCCTGGACGACATTGCCCACGTCCTCGTGCAGGAGTACGATGTCACCCTGGAGCAAGTCCAGGCCGATGTCGCCGCCTTGGCAGCCGATCTGATCCGGGAACGGCTTGCCGTCGTTGTATAATCCTGTTGAGCCTGCGTGTTGCGCAGGCACATTCAGCCGTCTCATCGCCCTGCCAACACGGGAAAACCGCTGCTTGTGACTAGGCGCTTACGGTTGATCTTTCTCACACCGTCCCATGGAGGAATCATGAGCACCAAGAAGCCGTACGAGACCCCTGTCCTGACCAAGCACCAGCGCTTGCAGAAGGTGACGCTAGGCACAGCCACTCCGCCGCCGCCTGGCCCCGATTGGCTCATGCCTGGCAAGTAGAAGACATCTTACCCTAACTATTGCCGACAAAGGGAAGTTGCGCTGCCAACTTCCCTTTGTCGCGTTTGGAACCCCTCCTGATGAACGTGTTGCAGCCCGAACAGGTTTATCGTCATTGGTCGGAGCTTTTTGCGCAGACCTACGCCGGCGACACGAGTGCGTCGCTCTTTGCCTTTCAGGTCGCCCGGCGGCCCGTCAGGGCGCGTTGTACCGGCCCAGCCTTGCATGAACGTCTGCGCCGCCCTTTGCGCCACCTGGAACAGCCTGAGGATGACGGGAAGCCCGGCTTGCAGCAGGATTGGGTGGACTGCGCCGGCTCTGGCGTGCCCATGCCCACCCTGCCCTGGCCGGCCCAACACACGTCGCTCGATCAAGACACGCGCGAGGTGCGCCACGGCTCCTTTCTCTTCACGGCCCATGGCGATCACGTATTGACTGCGTTCGACAACCGTTCCCAGCGTATGGTGGGTTTCGTGCGCGACGCCTCGGCCTGGCCCCTAGACCACTACAAGCAAGCGATCTTCATCTCCCTGTACCAGGACCTGCGCCAACACGGGCTGCAACTGATCCACGCGTCGGCCGTGTGTCGCGCAGGCCGGGCCGTGTTGATCGCCGGCGGCTCGGGCGCGGGCAAGACCACGGCGATGTTGCGCCTGGTGCAGGCTGGGTGGCAGTATCTCAGCGACGACGCCACGCTGGTCATGCGCCCCCAGGATGGCTCAGCCCTGCGCGCGGTGACTCTGTTGAGCGCCTTGCACGTGACAGACGAAACGGTGGCCTGGTTTCCCGAGTTGGAACGACACGCTTCGCCCGCTGCCAGCGCGCGCGGCAAGCGGCTGGTGCTGATCGACGACGTTTACCCCGGCTGTGTGGCGCTCGACGGCGAGGTCAGCTTGATCCTAGCGCCGCTGGTCACGGATGAGGCGCACAGCGCGCTGATGCCGCTAGGCAAAGCCCAGTTGCTCAGCGAGATGCTCCCTTATAGCCTCGATCTGGTCGACACGGCGGCCGGCAGCCCCCAACGGCAGCTAGAGTTCCTGGCAACCCTGGTCGAGAGAACGCCCACCTACCGTCTCCACCTCGGCCATGACTGGCGACGGCTGCCTGACCTGCTGAGCGAACTGGTGTAGCGCGGTAGCAGTCGATCGGGGGTGGCAACTCGAGGCTGCGGCCGGTCTTGGCGTCACACCCGCCGGAGGCCAGCCTCCGGCGCGCCGCTCAACCTGTCGTCGAAGGCCGCCAGCCGGCTGCTGACCTCTTCCAGGTCTGTCTGGGCCTTGGCGAGCAGGGCGTCGGCGGCCACCGGCTGACCGTCTGCGGCCTGCGCCAGCGCGCTGCGCAACAAGTTGTATGGAATGCGCGTGAGGGCAAAGAACTCGAGCTTGAGCTCGGCCAGCTGACGGGGGGTGATTGCCAGGTGCGCGTGGTCGTGCAATCCTGCGTTGCCGTTGCGCAAGGCCAACTCGAGCGCCGGAATACCGTCGAGCAGGGCAAACGCGCGCTCGTACCAGCGATCTCCTAGCCGCCGCTGAAACGCCGTCATCACGGCGTGTACTGCAGCCACGCGCTCGTCAGGGAAGTCGTAGGGGAGGGTCTCGTGGATGCTGCCCTGCAGGCCCAGCTCGCGCTCCATCTCTTCGCGCACGGGAGTGCCTGGGAAGAGCAACAAACTGCCAAAGACCAGCGGCGGGAAATAGCCGAACAGCCCCTGCGTCTCCAGAAAGCGCAGGTTGGCCTGCAGGTCGGCCAGCGTGCTGCCCGGCTCGAACATGATGAACTCCACCTGGGCAGCCACGTCGTGGTCATGGAGGATCTGCAGGGCGCGGCGGTTGGTCGCAACCGAGGTTTGCTTGACCATGCGCTCCAGTGAGGCGTCGCTGCCGCTTTCGATGCCCACGCTGACGTAGCGCAAGCCGGCGCGGCGCAGGTCACCGAAGTAGCGTTCCCCGCGCACGATCTGGTCGGCGCGGGTGAGGAAGGCAAAGGAAAAGTCACGGCCGGTCTGGGCCATGGCTTCCGCAATCGCCAGCGCGCGCTGCGGTTGTACGAAGAAGTTGTCGTCCTGAAACTCGAAGTGGCTGGCGCCGAACGCGTCGGCCAGATGTACCATCTCGGCGACGACGTTCTCCACGCTACGCCCGCGCCACGGTCGGCCGCCGGCATCGCCGTAGAACGAGATGATGGAGCAGAAGTTGCAGTGGAATGGACACCCCCGGCTAGACATAATGGAGGCTTTGATGCGCACTTTGCCGGCCACCAGGTCGATGTACGGCGGGTAGCTGTCAAGAGGCGGTAATAAATCGCGCGCCGGGAAGGGCACGGCGTCTAGGTTGATCAAGTTGGGCCGGCTGGGGTTGACCGCGATTCCATCGCCGTCGCGCCAGGTGACGCCTAAGATGCCGTCCCAGCGCGCGGCGGTCGGGGTGGTCGACTGCGCCAGCCAGCGCTGCATGATCTCTAGCAGGGTTTGCTCGCCCTCCCCGCGCACGCACAGATCCACGGCCGGGAAATCTTGCAGGATCTCGCGGTGGGCAAAGGTGGGATGGTAGCCGCCCATGATCACGAGCGCGTCAGGATGGCTGGCCTTGACTGCTGCGGCCAGCTCCACGCTGATCGGCAGCACCTGGCTCACGGCCGAGACGCCGACCACCGGCCGGCCGCCCTGGTTCTGCGTAGTCTCCACGAACTGCCTGACGCGGTCGACGAGCTCCGGCAGCGGCATAGCAGCGCCTGCGTTGGCATCGAGCAACACGCTAGGAATGCCGTGCTCGCGCAGCGTTGCTGCGAGGTAGGCGATGCCCAAGGGCTGAGCCCCGCGAAACTCGCGCGTCAGGTAGTCGGGCGGGCTGATGAGCAAGAGCGATGGTTGCATAGCGGGAAGGTTTTCGGTTCAGCGGCAGGTCAAGCGATGCGGCGGCGAGTCAGAAGCCCAACACCGCCAACGGCAACCGCCGGCAGCAAGGCAGCGCCGCAGGCAAGAGCTCCCAGGGGGCTGCGGCGCTGCGGTCTGGCGGTCGCCTGAGTGCGTCGCAGCCGCGTCGCCTGGCCGCTGAGCTCGACTTCTTCTAGTTCATACCAATACGTGACGCCGGCGATGACTTGCGTGTCGGTAAACACGTAGCTGCCGCCGCGCAAGGGGTCGGGCGAGCCGGGGATGAGCTTGGGGTTGAGCTTTTGCCATGGCCCTTGCTCAGACTCGGCGCGGTAAAGGTTGAAGCCGGCGGTGTTGACCTCGGATTCGGTGGACCAGCGGATGACGATGGGCCGGCCTGGCTCGCCCGCACGCTGGGCCGCGCCATCGCCGGGTCCGCCGGCCAGCGCGGCAGCCGTGCTCAGGCTCAAGAACAGCGCCAAGACCAGGGCTGTCACTGCACGACTCCACAAGCTATCACTCACGCCTCGTCTCCTTGTGTCCGGTGTCACGGCGCTGCAGATTGGGCAGTCGCCACCACTTCGGTGTCGGTGCGCAGCTCGAACTGGAAGATGGCGCCCTCCGGCGCGGACTGGCCGGCCGGCGTGACCGGCTGCCACGTATTGGCGCCGTGGCGCACGGTCACCCGCACGGGCCAGGCGGGCGTGCCGGGTTGCTTCTGCAGGTGCAGGCGGTAGATGCCGCTGGCCAGGGTACCGGGCGTCAGCTCATAGGTCAAGCTGACGACGCGCTCAGCGCCGGCCGGCAGCACCACGTCGCCGGCCAGCACCGTTGTGCCGCGCTCGCCGCTGAAGGTTGTCACGCTGTCCGGCTCGAAGCCCTCGGCTGCCAGCAGCCTTGTGCCTGCGGGCGTGTACACGCGCAGGTAGTTGAAGTAACAGCGCTGCGCCATGTCCTCGTAGGAGTCGCCGTACAGCGCAACGTGCTCACAGGGGGCGTCGTTCGCCTGGCCCTGGTGGCGGTAGGTGAGGGTGAGCTGCGCCTGGGCGCTGCCATCCGGCGCCGGCGTCACGCGATAGTCGGTGTCGCGGGTGACGAGGGCGTTTACCTTGTTCCAGCCCACGTTGCTGTCTACGACCAAGAGGTAGTCGGCGTCGCCTGGCCGTAGCGCGCCATCCCAGCGCAGATTGGCGATCAAGGCCATGGCCGCGGGATCATTGAGAGCCGCCAGGATGTGTTTCTCCTCGAAGCCGCTGCGCAAGGCCCAAGCCAACGCGCCAAAATCGACCTGGCCGGTTTCCAGCTTGGCGCGCGCGGCAGCCGCCAGGTCGCCCATGAAGTCCTTGCGATGGAGAAACCAGTCGGAGGTGTAACGCTCGATCACAGTGCCTTCAGCTTCGGGCGGAGCGTTCCACACGGCGCGCAGCGCCGTGACCAAGTTGTCGCCGGTGACCGGTTCGGCGTAGCCGGGCAAGTCGAGCGGTTGCAGGGCAGCGACGACGCGGCGCACAGCCTCCAAGTCGAAGGCCACAATGCCGTCCACCTGTTGGCCCGTGTCCAGTTGGTACAAGGACTGCGCCACGAGGTTGGTCGTGGGGAAGTCGGGCGACCAGTTGGCGTCGCGCAGCAGCAGAATCTGCGCCAGCATGGTGCGCTCCAGGTCAGGCGGGGCCGGCGGGTGGTCCACGTTGGGGTTATAGATGGCGTAGCTGTCTTGGAAGTCCAGGCCGATGATCTCGCCCCGATCCAACGCCAAGCGGCCGACGCCGCTGATGAAGCCGCCGGTGGCGCGCAGCTCCTCGCTGTTCTGCGCCAGGAGCAGGTAGGTGCGTGGCCGATCGGCTCCTAGCAACGAGGGCGCCAGCCGCGCCAATCCAACACCGGTCTGCAAGAGAGGCAGGTAGCCGTCGAGCCGCTGCAACTGGTTGGCCAGGCGTGGGTCGAGCGCTGCGGGATCGATCTGGCTGCGGGCGGCCACAGCAGCGCCCAGGGCTGCCTCCGCCTCCTGCCACTGTGGCGCAGCGGCCTCCAAGGCGGGCAACAGGCGCGCCAGTGCGCTGCCGGCGCCTTCACTGCGCAGCGCGTCCAGAGCCGGCAAGGCGCCGTCCATGGCAGCCCGGCCGGCCGTGGCCACATTGCTCGCCAACTCCAAGAGGGCCGGCGCGGCTTGCGCCTCGTGGCCAAAGCGGGGCAGCCAGCCCATCCGGTCGGCCAGCGGCAGGAAGGGGCCGGCCTCGCTCTGCACGACGTTCAACTTGGCTTCCATGCCGGCGAAACGGTCGCGCAGCGCAGCCAGATTGGCGGGATCGAGGCTGGACAGCGACTGCACGTCCAACGCCTGCAACGCCTGCAAGTCATCAAGCAGCCCGCGCGCCGCTAAGGTCACGCGCACGGCTTTGATGCCGAGCCAGAGGACGAGCACGGCGACCAGCAGCGCAATCAACAGGCAGCCCAGGCGCGCGGGCGGCATCCGACGCGTATCAGGTTGGCGAGCGGTGGTCGGGGACTCTGAATGCATAGGACAGGTGCGCGTGAACTACGTCAGTTCTCCGCAAACCCAGAGGTTTGCGGAGAACTGGCCGGGGTGATTGCCTGCAGCCGCCAGACCTGCGCAGGTTGACCGGCCGCCGCAGCGGTGGACACAGGCGTCAAGTAGAACGGCGCTTCGGGCGGCAGACCCAGGGCGGTCACCTCGGGGGCGGTAGCCTGCGGCTGCGCGTTGGCCAGGTACACCGGCCGCTGGCGAGCGGCCTGCTGCACAAGGGCCGGCCAATCGACGGGCGGCTGCGGCCCGGCTAGCTGCGGGTGCGTGTGCGCCACCGTAGCGCGGTAGCTGGCCAGGCCCCACAGGTCGCGGCTCACAGGGATCAGGTCAGAGCGGAGGCCCAGGCCGTAGCGGGCATACCACAGGCTGAAGATGGCCTGGTCGCCGATAGGTACAATCAAGGCGTCAGGGGCCGCTGTGGTCAACACGTGGTCGACAAACGCCTCGGCCGAACGATCGTCGCGCGTGCTGGCGCGCTGCGCCGGCGCGTGGAGCAACAGCGGCATCACTGCCGCTGTCAGGCACAGCGCGGTGGCTGCGCCAACACCTGCACGGCCAGTCATGGACAGCCGGCGTACCGCTGCGTCTAGGCCCACGCCGGCCGCGATGGCGATCAGCACCCAGGCCGGCAGCACAGTCCACTGTGCGTCGCCGGTGTTGTAGGTCACGGCCCAGACCAGCGCCAACAGCAGGCTGAGCAGCGCAGCGGATAGGGCGATTCGCTGCGTCCGCCGCCGGGCGAGGACAACGGCGCCGGCCAGCGCCAACACGACACCCCAGGGCACGCCGAGGGCGTCGCGGGCGGCTTGCGCGGCCAGCGCCTGGCCGCGTGCCCAGGCCTCGCCCCAGGGTACGCCGAAGACGTAGGGGCGATACAGCTCGCCGCTCACCAGCCACCAGAAGCCCGCCCAGGTGGTCGGGTCGCCCCAGTTCAGCGGCGGCCGGCTGGCTGCGGCCAGCGGCAGGTAGAGATAGGTGAGCAGGCCCAGGCCCAGGGCGCCAACAAAGGCCGCCAGCGACCGCCGGCGGCGACCATGCCGGCGCCAGCCAAGCCACAGCCAGGTCACGACCAAAGGCGCCAGCCAGACGATGGTCAGGTGGTTGCCCAGGGCCAGGCCGTAGACCAGCCCAGCCAGCGCTGCCCAGCCGTCTGCGCCCGAGCGTTGCCAGCGCAACAGCGCCCAAACGACGGCCGCGGCGCAGCAGGCGTGCAAGGCGTAGACCTCCGCCACAGTGGCCTGGCTCCACAGCGGAGGAGCAAATGCCAGCATGAAGCCTGCCGCCATAGGCGGCAGGCTGCGCAGGCAACGCCGTGCAGGAGAGGTGGCAGCGGTTGGCCAACGCGTGGCCGTGATCTCGCCGACGGCAGCGGCGACCAGCGCAGCAGCCAGCGCGCCGCTCACGGCCGAGAGCAACGTGACACGCCAAGCCGGCGCGCCCCACGGCAGTCGAGTTGCCAGACGAGCCAGCAAGGTGTAGGTGGGGTAGCCGCTGGGGTGGGGCACGCCCATCACAAGCGCCGCTGTGATCAGGTCGCCGCCATCCGCACTGTCGTGCGCCCAGGTCAAACCGGGTGGCATGGTCCAAAGATACACGACCAGCGCAACGGCGCCAACCACGACTGCTGCGGTCAGTTGCGACCGGTCGGAGGCAACCATGCCGGCGGTAGAGCCCACGTCCACAGGCCCGTCGAGGCTTGCTGGCCCTCGGCGAACAGCCAGGCCTGGTTCTCGATGACGCCGCCCAACGGATAGTCGGCGGGTACGGTCAGCGCCACGGTTACCTGGGCTTCCCGACCGGCCGCCAGGTCGCCCAGCTCAGCGATCAAGCCCTCCGGCTCCAGGCGCACGGCACCTTGGCTGGCCTCGGGCTGCGCAGGCCGCAGCGCAGCGACCAGCGGGTTGCAGATCACCACATTGCGCACGGCGGCGCTGCCGCGATTGGTGACCAGCAGACGCAGGTGCAGCGTTTGGCCCGGCACGATCAGAGTTTCGTCGCTCTGCGCCTCAAAGGCGAGGGACGCTTGACGCACAGGGGCAAAGCCCGGCGTCGGCACGGCCCAGCAGCGACCGGGCACCACCGGGGCCACGGGCGCCAGCGCCGGCGGCAGGGGGGTGGCGGTTGGCGGCGCGTTCGGCGGCGGCAGCGGCGTAGGCGTGGGCTGGCCGGGCGGCACAGGTGTGTCGGTGGGCTGACCGGGCTGAGGCGTTTCGGTGGGTTGGGCGGGCGTGGGGGTATCGCCAGGGACCTGCCCCGGACGCGTCGGCGTCGGCGTCACGGTCGGCACAGTCTGGCCGTCGGGCGCTGCGGCTGTGCGCGCCTCGGCTGCCGGCTGGCCAGCGAGGACCAGGGCCACGATTAACACGAACACCGCCAGGGACGTTGCTGCCCACGCCAGGCGGACGAGCAGCAGGCCGGCTGCATCAGATCGGTTGCGTTTGGTCATAGCATACCCATCATTGGGGCAGGAAGCCCGTGTCCAGGCCGGCTTTGCCGGCTAGGGGAGCGTCCG
Organism: Anaerolineales bacterium; assembly: GCA_034432445.1. Lineage (GTDB taxonomy): Bacteria > Chloroflexota > Anaerolineae > JAAEKA01 > JAAEKA01 > JANWYQ01. The sequence goes on along the minus strand of DAOUBX010000034.1, from coordinate 11,424 downwards.
GCAGCAACGCGCCGAGCGACCGCGGTGTCTGATAACGCCGTGTGAGCAGCGGCAGGTAGAGGTTCTGCGCGGGTACCATGAAACGCAGGGTCACCCGGTTGTTGGCCAAGTTCGTCTCCTCCGGCACACCGTCCACGGTCACTGCCACGTTGTACACGCCGGGCGGCAGGTTTGCCCACGCATACGTCAACCGCATCGGCACAGGGGCTGAGCCGCGCTCGAGCGCATGGGTGTGCAACAACACGTCGCCGGCAGGGGACGCAGTGTCCCAGAAGCGCACCCGGATGTGGTCAGCGTTGGTGCCCTGGCTGCCCAGGTTGAGCACATCCACTTGCAGGGTTACGGTCATGGTCTCGCCGGGGTTCACGGGCGTTAGCGGATCCGGGTCAGTGCGCAGGTTGGCGACGGCCAGGTCGGTAAACGCGGGCGGCGTCAGCGTGGCCGAACGCACGTTGTTGACGCGGCAGTTGTCGGTGGTCTGTTGCGGGTTGTCGGCCGTCAGCGTAACGATGCGGTTGCCGTAGACGACCGGTCGCCACTCGCCCGTGAGCGTGATACGGTCGCCGTTGTCGAAGCGCTTGGCGAGGCCGGTCACGGGCCAACTGTTAGCAATTGTCGCCCCTTCGGTCAACTGGGCAGTGAAGGGGCCGCTGGCAGCGATGCCGCGATTGACGATCTCGGCCTGTACCTGCACACTACTCGGCTCGCCCTCGAACAGGGGCCAGGTCGGAGTCAAGGTCAGGGTGGTGGTCTCCAAATCGACATAGCTTTGCACAAGGGGCCGGACATAGTTGACAAACTCCTGGCCCAGCGGCTTGATTTGGTTGGTTGCGTTGCTGTAAAGGCCGGTGTGCACGACCCGTCCCTCGAAAGTGTCCTGGTTCAGGGCAAACCAGAACCATTGCTGCAACAAGCGATTGTCGTCTTCCGGCAGCCCGAGCGCTGGGTCTTGAAGGTCATTGACGAAGAGGTTGAAGCTGTTCAGCATGAAGGTGCGCACGCGCTCATAGGTGAAGCCCAAGTCCTCGGTCATCAGGATGCCGTACTCGCTGTTGACCAGCGGTTTGTTGCGTTGGCCGTTGGCGGCCATCCACTGGCGGAAACGCCTCACCTGGTCGGCGATCATGGAGATGTTGTCGTGGTTGTTGACGTCGGTAACGATGCGCGCCTGCATGGGGTCGTTGTTCTCCAAACGCCCCCCGGCTAGGCCCGTGGTCGAAGACGCAGCCAGGGCGTCCACCTGCACCCAGGTGTTGCTGGAGTTAGGATGCTTGAGCCCCGTCACTTGCACGCGCAGATGGTGCCGGTTGCCCAAGCGCGGGTCGGTGGGACGGACGAGGTTGGTGTAGGTGCGAGTCAGGCTGCCTGGCGTTTCGGTATACAGGTCTACCGTCTCCACAGGATCGGTGCGGTGATCGATGTAGATGGCGGCGCGGCCGGCGTCCGGGCCGGTGCGCAGATATAGTGTCGCCTGGGGCCCGCGGAAGGCAAAGTACGCTTTGGCGTTGGTTTGGCGGCTCTGGTGCACGGTGCCGCCGCTGGCGCCGGCAACCGCCGCCTCGGTCCAGTTGCCGTTGTAGCCCACAGCGTTGGCAATGCCGGTGGGGATCTCGGCGCCCCATTCGTTGGCCATCTCGTTCACCACATACGTGTGCACAGTCCACATGTCCACCTCTGGGTCGGCGCCGTACAAGCGGCGATACTCGCTGAGGGCCATGTCGAGCCAGGCCAGGCGCAGCGTGGAGACCGTGGCGACCGATGTAAAGGCGAACTTGGCCGTAGGATCGAGCGCCCTGATGGCCGTGGTGGCGTCATGATAAGCGCGGGCATACTCCCCCGGCGTCAGGTTGTCCATCCAGACCGTCTCGGCCTCATTGCCGATCATCCAGGTGGCGCCGGGTGAAGTGCGCACCGCCTCCACCAAGGCGTCACCGTTTGGCCAGTAGCCGTTGGCCATGGGACGCACCATCGGGAAGTAGATCATGCTGTTGGGATGGGTCGGATTGGCGCGCGCTGCCCAATCCATGTAGCTGCCAGCCGGAAACGTCGAGACATTGAAACGGGTAATGTCGCCATCGACGGTGATGCCAAAACGCTCGTGGGCCGAAGGATAGAGGCAGCTGGTGGCTGCCGCGGCGCCCTCGTTGGGCGCGACCGCATTTTCCGGCAGCGGCGGGGTCTCCGGGGAACTGCCGGCGAAGACCGTAGAAACGAAGACGGCTGCGGCGGCCAGCCAATGGACTAACAGGTTCATGCTTAAACCTCCTCGGTCGTGATTTTCCCGAAGGCCGGGGATTTGTGTCAGCCGGCGGATTTCTAGCCTTCCTCAGCCTCATGTCCGGCGTGTGCGCCGTGCACAGCTCTCCTACTGCGACGGCGCGCTGTCTAACCGAGCTGCATAGTCGGCGAAAGCACGTCCAACAGGGGTGATCTCGCCTGTCGCAGGATCGATCAAGTTACCTGTAGGATAGAGCGTATCGCCGACACTAAACCAGGTGAAACGCTGCACCAGGCGGTTGTCGTCGGCCGGATAGCCGATCTCCGGGTCGCGAGCTTCTAAGAGGAAATCGAAGCTGTCCTCCATGAAGGCGATGACTGCCTCGGGCGGAAACCCGTACTCCTCCGGCATCAACACGCCGTACTCTGTGACGATCAAGGGCCAATCGCGGAAGCCTCGCCGCGCCATCCAGCGCCGAAAATCGACGATCTGTTGTTGAAAGATCGCCACATCGTCGTTGTCCTCGATCTCGTACAACATACCCTGAGCGACGCTCTCGAAACCAGGTGGGATGGCGACACCCCACGAGTCGCGCTCTTCGCGCAGCACGAACGCGTGCACGTTCCACACGTCGATAGGCATAGGGTGGCCGTACAGCTTTTCGTAGGCCGCCAGAATGCGTTCCAGGTAAGTTAGCCGCAGCGGCGTTGGTTGCGACACGCCGCCGATAGCGATGCGCGCCGTTGGATCGAGCGATTTGATGTAGATGTAGAACTGATGATAGCGCCGGGCGTATGCCTCGGGCGTCACGTTGTCCTGCCACGGTACATCTGGCTCATTGCCGATCAGCCACAAGGCACCGGGGTTGGCCTGGATGGCTTGGGCGATGCGGTTGCGTTGGCCCCAGAACGGAGCGTTGTCACGCGTCGAAACCATCTGGGCGAATTCCAGGCCATCCAGGCGCAACGGCTCGACCCGCGTGGTCCAGTCGAGATACCAGCCGAAGCCCAGCTCCTGTGCAACCGCCGGATCCTGTGCCACCGCGCCGGGCCAGCCGACGCCCAGCCGGTCGCGGGCGCTGCGGGGGACCAAAGGCGGCGGCGCCTTGGGCGGCGCGGATGGCCTCACAGCGGCGCCATCAGGCCCTGGTGCAGGCGCCGCTGTGGTTGCGCCTGCGGCACGGGTGGCGACGGTCACGGCAGCTACTGTCGGCACCAGCGGCTCTGCCGGTCGCTCGGGGAGAGGGATCGGCGTGACAATCGCAGCCGGCGTAGTGGGCGAAGGTGGCGCGACGATGGGGCTGGGCGTGGCGGACGGCGACCAGGACGTAGCCGCGACAACGGGTGTAGCAGGCGGCTGGCCGAGACCGGCCGTCGCCATACCGGCTGGGGCGGTGACGCCGCCTTGATCGGCGGAGCAAGCAGCAAGAACCGTCACCAGGAACACGGCTAGCAGGATCGATTGCAGTCGCTTCGGCATAAAAGTGCTCTCTCTGCGCAGCATGATAGACGCCCAGCCGCCGTCAGGGTTCCGTTGGCAAGCGTCAATATGCGCCCTGGCCTTTCAGAACCGCCGGCACAGTGCGCAACAGGATGCGCAGGTCCTGGCGCACGGAGTAGTGCTCGATGTAGTCCAACTCCAGGTCCAGCCGCTGCGTCAGGGTGAGATTGCCGCGACCGTTGATCTGCATGGGGCCGGTCATTCCCGGTTTGACGGCCAGACGGCGGCGCTGGCGGTCGTTGTACAACCGCACGATCTGCACCTCTTCGGGCCGCGGGCCCACCAGGCTCATCTCGCCGCGCAAAACGTTGACGAACTGCGGCAGCTCATCGAGGCTCATGCGGCGCAAAAAGCGTCCCACGCGCGTGATCCGCGGATCGTTGCGCAACTTGAAGGCCGGTTCCTCCAGTTGCTCCAAGTCGACCAACTCATGTAGCTGTTGATCGGCGTTCTGCTGCATGGTGCGCAGCTTGATCATGCGAAACACGCGGCCGCTGGCGCCCACGCGCTCCTGCACGTAGAACACCGGGCCCGGCGAGTCCAGCTTGATCGCAACGGCCAGCACGGCCAACAACGGCGCTGAGAGCAACAGCCCAATCGCCGCTCCTACCACGTCCATGAGGCGTTTGATCAGGCGATGCCGAGCGCCAAGCAGTGGTTTTTGCTCTGGCCGCTCCTCGTCGCGCAGGAGCCGGAGCGAGCCGAGCGCGTAGCCGGCGCCTAGAGCAAGGGCGCGCACGGCTAACATGAAGGGGACGATGACCGCGACAGCCGGATCACGGCGCAACACCTTGGCCCAAAAGGGCACGCCGCTGAGCACGAAGAGCACGCCTGCCACAAGAGCAGCGCCAAGCACAGCCTGCCAGCCTGCTCTGCTTAGCTGCCACAACAGGAGACCAACGAGTAACAGCGGCAAAGTAGCCATGATCAACACGAGCTGCAGCTTCAGGGTCAACGGGGTATGCGTATCGCTGACGATGCGATCCGGATGGCGCCGCATGACACCCGTCTTCCACTTGCCGGTGTTGAACTTGCGCTCGATGTATTCCAGAAGGTCACGATCGTGACGGTGGTACACCTGTGCCTGAGGCACGAAGATCAGCTTGTAGCCCTTTTCGGCCAGCCGAAAGCTGAACTCCTGGTCCTCCACGTAGCGCACTGCAGTATCGAAGCCGCCGTTGGCCACGAAGACGTCGCGACGATAGGCTGCCGAGCTGGTGTCGATGAAGTCGATGCGCTCGCGGTTGCGGTAGCGATCGTAACGGTCCTCGTATTCCACCTGCATGAAGCGAGGCACCAGGCCGCGCTGTCGGGTGAGATAGGTGCCTTTGGCGCCCATAACCTCCGGATCGGCGAAAGCCGCAACAAAGGCTTCGATCCAGGTGGGCACCGGCGCGCAGTCAGAGTCGGTGAACAGCAGCAAATCGCCTTGCGCTAGAGCAGCGCCGGTGTTGCGCGCGCCGGCCGCGCCCTGGTTTTCCTGTTGCACCAGTCGTACACCTCGGCAGCTGTAGCCGGCTACGACCTCCGCCGTGCGATCCAGCGAGCCATCGTCGACAACGATGATTTCGTACTGGTCACGAGGTGTGGTCTGGTTGAGCAACGCATCCAAGCAACCTGCGATGGTATCGGCCGCGTTATAGGCTGGCACCACCACCGAAATCATGGCTCCCTCCAGGCCGCTTTCCCGGATGTAGCGCCGGCTTTCTGCGCAGTGGCGACTGCCGACGTGATCGCCATGGTCTCGTCGCTGTCTAACAAGATGTGCAGGTTGGCGGTGCTGGGGTGGCCTGCCACGCGTCGGCTCTCCCACATCAAGGCCAGCGCGCCGAGCACCATGTAAGCGACCGGTGCCACCAAGTAGAGTAGCACGCCGTAGGCCAAACCATCGGCGGCCGAAAAGCCTAGGGCCACCAGTGACCAGCGGCTGAGGATCTGAAACACACCTACCTTGCCAGGCGTCGATGGCAAGACAATTCCGGCTTGCACAACAACCAACACGAACAAGCTAGCCGCCCACGAGGAGGGGAGGCCCATGGCGAGGAAAACTGCGTTGTTGATGGCTGTGCTCAACAGCCAGGCCAATACCGACCAGAAAGCCAGCCACAACACGGCACGCAGGCTGCTCAGCGCCTCTAGCCCTGCCATGCCGCGCTCCAGAGCGCCCAGCAAGCGCAAGCCCCACGCCCCGGGTAAACGCGTCAGCAGCCAGCGCGCCAGTGTCATCAGCCGCTCGCGTTGCCAGAGCACGAGGGCTACAACAGCGATGAGGACTACTGCCGCCCCTACCACTGAGGTCTGCCGAGCAGCCAGCTCCTCCGGCAGAGCCATCAGCGAGAGCAAGAGCAGGAAGCACACCGCCAGCATGACGATGTCCAGCAGCTTTTCGGCCGCGACCGTGCCCAACACCTGCGCCTTGCTCATCTGGCCGGCTTCGCCCACCAGGTAGGCACGCGCCACGTCGCCGCTGCGGGGAATCGGCAGGGCCAGGTTGAGCGAAGCCCCGGCCAGCCAGACCGTGGTGAGATGCCATGCGCTCAAGGGCCGTGGCGCCGATGTGTGCGGCACAGCGGTGTCCGGCTGGTCAGCCTCGCCAGCCGCTGGATAGAGCAAGACACGCCAGCGTAGCCCTCTCACCACGGCTGCCATCACTGCTAAGGCCAGCGCCAGCCCTAACCAGCCAAGGTTGGTTTGGCGCAGGATGGCCGAGACCTCCGCCAGGTCGATGCCATGCAGCGACAGCCCCAAGCAAATGAGAGCGAACAGCACGCCCAGCCATGTCCGCACCCGACTCTTTGACCAGATGGTCGGCCGCGGTGAGGACTGCGATGGAGTGGAGGTTGGCGCTGCTCGGCGTTTCCCTGGGGGCGCTTCCCGGTTCCCGACGGGTGTTCCCTGCGTCATCGGATCTCCTGACCACGGCGCGCGGTCTACGGCTCGTGCAGGGAAGGAGCGGGCTGCGCCGGGCGGCTGGCGGCCAGTCCGCCGGTAGCGGCCGGACGGCCGGCATCCACCGAGGATCCCTCTGGTCGTGCGCTTGCGGGCGAGCGACGGCCGCCGAAACGTCGGCGTCCTGCGCGCGGGCCCTCGCCGTCGCCATCCTCGGCGTCCGGGCGATAGTAGTCGTAGTAGTAGTAGTTCGATCCGGCCAGCCGCGCCGAGATGCGGTTCACAACCACCCCCAGCACGCGAGCGTTCACCTTGGCCAGCTCTTGCGCCGCGCGGCGGGCGGCATCCTGCCGCGTCTTGGCGGATTCGACGACCAACAACACGCCATCCATCAGGCGCGCCAACACCGCGGCATCGGTGACTGCCAGGATAGGTGGGCTGTCAAACAGCACGACATCGGCGGTCTCTAGCAGTTGCTCCACCAGCTCCGCCATGCGATGCGAGCCAAGCAACTCTGACGGGTTGGGCGGCAAGGGCCCGCTGGTCATCAACTGCAAGCCTTCCACTTCGGTTGCTTGCAGAAAGCTGCTCAGGTCGCTGCCGGGCGGCTGGAGGAGGGCGTTGGTGATGCCGACCCCGTTGGGCGCGCCGAAGATCTCATGCAGCACAGGGCGGCGCAGGTCTGTGTCGATCAGGATCGTGCGTTTGCCGCTCTGGGCCATCACCACCGCCAGGTTGGAGACACTGGTGCTCTTGCCTTCGGCGGGGCTGGCGCTTGTGACCATCAAGGTGCGAATGGGCCGGTCGAGGCTGGAGAACTGGATGTTCGTGCGCAGGGTGCGATAGCCCTCCGAGAAAGGTGACTTGGGGTGGCGTACGGTCACGAGCTTGCGCCGGCCATTGTCAGCGCTGCTGCTGCTGCGGTATTGCACCAACGACCCTAGGGCCGGCAAACCCGTCACCTTGCTCACGTCATCGGGCAGCTTGACCGTGTCGTCCAAGTATTCGATCAGGAATGCAACGACGACCATCAGCAGCGCGGCCAAGCCCAAGGCGATTAGCGTGTTCAAGAGCACACGGGGACGCACGGGCGTGCGGGGGACTTCGGCCGGCTCAACGACGACGATGTTGTCGCCGCTTAGGGCAGCGGAGCGCTTGATCTCATCGCGCGATTTGAGCAGATCGGCCAGCGAGCTACGATACTGGGCCAAACTGGTCTGCAAGCTGGCGCGCTGCGCCTGCTCGGCGGTGGTCAGTTCTTCGCCGCGCTCCTCACGCGCCTTGAACTCCTGCAGCTTGGTCTCGAGGGTCTCGATTTCCTTTTGCACCGAGGCCAGTTGGGAGTCGAAGGTGCGCAACGACTCTTCGAAGCGGCGCTGCTGTTGCAGCTCGTTTTGCTCGATGAAGACGGCCGGCAGGCGGTTGGCGATGGCTGCGGCCATGGCCGGGTTGGGGTCCTCCACGTGCAGAACGATGATCTGCGTCTCACGCACCGGGTCGACGATGATGCGCGAGGTGATTTCCGGCAGCTGTTCCAACTCAGCTACACGCTTGAGCATCGGCCGGGTGGTGAGCAGCCGAGCATAGCTGGCAGCCAGTCGCTCGCTGGTGAGCACGTCTAGCCAGCCCTGGCCCGTGGGATTGCTGCCCTGTTGGATCAGGATTTGGGTCGAGGCGCGGTAGATGGGGGTGGAGCGGCTGCTGATCAAGAAGGTCAGGCCGCCGGCCAGCAACGTGCCCAACACGATCAGCCAAAGCCATTTCCACAGGGTTTGTCCGTAGCGGCGGAGTTCCATGTTCTATCCTGTTCTGCGAGCTTTACATACTGCGCGAGCGCCTATGGCTGAGCCGTGGCCAGCTTGGCGACAACTACGACGCGATGGGTGTTGGTCCAGTAGGGCCAACAGGTCACCAGGGTGACACGCGCGTCGGTGGTTGGCTGAATGTAGCGAGCGTTGGCCAGGCGCTGCTCAGCGCTGGCGCCGACTTCTAGCAAGGGCGGATTGGTGACTTCATCTACGATGTACTTGAAGCGCTGACCGGCCTGGTCGTAGAGATAGACGGCGTCGCCCGGAACGAGTTCCAGGTCGCTGATGCGGCGGAACACCTCCCCTTTGGTGTTGTGATGGCCAGACAGCACGACGTTGCCTTGCTCGCCGGGCCGCGCGCTGTTGATGTGGCGTCCGGCGGCGTTGTCTGCCGTGTCCCACTCGGTGTAGCGCATCCCGTCGCGTTCCTCGACATGCCATCCCACGTCCTGGATGGGGACATCGAGGGCGATCTTGGGGATGACCAGTCGATTGGGCTGGCCGATCAACGGCGGTTCAGCGCCGCTGGGCAAGGGCAGCGTGGGCGCCGCTGCGCCGCTCTGGGGCGTGGCCGGCGGCGCTTCCATGGTGACGCCAGGCGCAGGCAGCTCGGCCGGCGGCTGATTGGTGGGTTCGCTGGGGCTGAGGCCTGGAACCGGTTCACCGGCCGGCACAGCCGTCGGTGTAGGCGTGGGCTCTTGGCCAGCACAAGCCGCTGCTAAGAGCACAACGGCCAGCAAAGTCACCGCAGCAACGTAGAGCCAGGACCTGCGCCAGCTCGCCGTAGAAGCTGGGAGAGAAGACGTGGCCAGAGATTGCGAACGTCGCCAATTGCCGGTCTCTGATCCAGCGGGCTTGCGAGCGGCGCTCTGGCCGGTCTTTGTTTGCCCCCCGCAGGGGGCCGACCGCACCTGTCCATCATTCTTATCTGTTTTCACGACGCGTTCACCTTGTGCAAAAATCGCTGCGGCAGCACAACAATGAGCCCCAAGAGCAGCCACAACAGCGGGCTGGCTTTAGAGCTCCATGCCACGGCATCCACCAGCCCGTGCACGGCCAGGGCTATCAGGCTGCCGGCCAGCCCCCAGACCAGGGGCCGATCGCTGTTGATCGCGCTGCGCCACAGCCAGGCCAACACAACAACGGCGCTGAGCAACAACGCCATGAAGCTCACCAATCCGGGCAGGCCCAGATCGATTGCCACTTGCAGGAAGAGATTGTGAGCGTGGGGAGCCAGGGCGGTAGGGCCGACTCCCAGCGTGAAATAGGGATACAAGATGGGCACGATTTGGCCAAACAACCCGGCGCCGATGCCGGTGAGCGGGAAATCGCTGATGGCTGCCAGGGCCCGATACCACACTTCCTCGCGACCGGGGATGCCGGCAACCAGGACATCAGCCAGCGGAAAATCGAAGACTAGCAAAGCGACTGCGCCGAGGCCGGCCAAAGCTGCGATGGGCAGGCGCAGCTTGCGCCAGCGCAAGGCCGCCATGCCGAGCGCAGCCACCAGCAAGCCAAGGTAGGCCCCGCGCGATTGCGTGAACACCAGCGCCAGTAGGATCAGCGCGGTAGCCAAGCCGCTGAGCACACGGCCCCACCGAGGCCACAACGCCGGCGCCGGCCATAGTGTCAGCGCCCCCGCCACGGGCAGCGACAGCACCAGCACGCTAGCCGCAACGTTGGCATGGAACTGGACAGGTAGATCGAGACGCAGCAGGCTGGAGGGCAGGTCGAACATGTGGCCAGCCGCTCGCGTGGCGCCGGCCAGGACCAGCAACGCCATTCCGGCGCCGCTGGCTATTACGACGCCCACAGCACCCTGAAAACGCCCGCCCTGCACCGCGCTGTTGGCTACGGCGTAAAGCAGCGCTATGCCTAGCAGCAGACGGCTTAGCTCCGCCGTGCTCAGCGGTCGGTCGACGGACATCCAGAGCGCCACCGGTGTCGTCGCCACCACTCCAAGCGCGGCCCAGTCCAGCCCTGTGCGTACGCTCAAACGGTCCGTAGCGAGCCAACGCATCGGCCACAAGAGCGTCGCTATCCCTAACGCGATGACGCCCCACGAGGGGCGCAACAGGGCAACCAGGGTGAGGAGCAGGACGATGAGGTACTCATAGCTGGCCAGCCGCCCACTGAGGCGCTTAAGAGTGGCGATAGGCGTGTGCTCCATGGGTGGTACGATCACTGCATCCCGCTGCAGGTGTTTCATTTTAGCCGAACCCCCAGGAAATGGCAAGCTGCCGGTCAGGCGGTGGCAGGGCCTGCGAAGACAAAACCCCGCCAGGATGTACCCAAGCGGGGTGTGCTTGATCGGGGAAACGGGCGATGCCTACAAGGCGGCCAGCGCCTTGCTCACGCTGTCGGTGGGACTGACCTTGATCTGCACGTCGATCAGCCGGCCTTCTTCGTCGATTACGAAGTGGCTGCGGTTGATGCCCATGTACTTTTTGCCGTACATCGACTTCTCGGCCCACACGCCGTAGGCCTCGGCCACGCTGTGGTCCTCGTCCACCAATAGAGTGAAGGGCAAGTTGTGTTTGGTCTTGAACTTCTGGTGTGACTTGACGCCGTCCGGGCTGACGCCCAGCACCACGGCGTTCTTCTCCTCGATCTGCGGATAGGCATCGCGGAAACCACAGGCCTGCGTGGTGCAGCCGCTGGTGTCGTCCTTGGGGTAAAAGTAAAGCACGACCCGCTTGCCGCGGAAGTCGGAGAGGCGCACCGTGTCACCGGTGTCGCTGGGCAGTGCAAAGTCGGGGGCCAGGTCGCCAATCTTGAGTGTGTTTTCGGTCATGGGAAGAAGATTTCCTTTCCTGGTGGTTTTCTTTGGCCGAAGAATAGCTGCGCCTTCCACTCTAGCCTTACCGGCGCAGACGATCAGTCAGTCATCATCCATTTGATTGTCGCAGTGCAACTGTTCAGCCCTAGGTGCCGGGCACTTAAGGCTGCGCTGGCCAGGGCGTCTGCAGAGCCGGCTCAAGCTGGAAACCGGTCGCAAGTGCCCGGCAC
>DAOUBX010000033.1:0-12752 GCA_034432445.1 Anaerolineales bacterium | reverse complement strand
AGGTGCCGGGCACTTGCGACCGGTTCCCAGCTTGAGCCGGCTCTGCAGACGCCCTGGCCAGCGCAGCCTTAAGTGCCCGGCACCTAGGGCTGAACAGTTGCGGGGCGCCTTAGGGCGACTGGTCAGATGTTTGTGTAGGCACGAGGCCTTGAGAGACGAGGAAGTCGGCGATGACTTCGCCGGTCAAACGCTCGCCCGCAGGAGTCCAGTGGCCGTCATGGCTGAGATGGAGGGGCTGCCGACTGACCGCAACTTGCTGGCGGAAGATGGGTAGCAAATCCAGGAAGGGCAGGCCAGCCTGCTGTGCGATCTGCCCTGCCACACGGTTGGGCTGCTCCAGATCCCACGACAGTGCCTGCATGGCAGGATGCTGTGCTACCATGCGCTGCCAGCGCTCAGGGTAGACTTGTTCCGGCGCAGTCATCGTCACCATGGCCATGGCGGCCCCCTGGGATGCCACCGTGCTCTGTAGCTCCCGGATGAGCGCCGCAGTGAGTGCAAAGGAGTCTTGCCACTCGGTGGCCGGCGGCTGACGATATACGCCGTAGGCCACAGGAATGTAGTCCGGCGGGGTGTCTTTGGGCAGCAGGGAAGGGCTCAGCAGGCCCAAAGCTGCCAATCGTTGGGTCAACCCCGGCGCAGTGGCGGCCAGTCGTGGGGCAACGAAACGATACAGAGCCGAGTGCGCGTGCAGCCAGCCCGCCATCTTCGGATCAGCGGGCGGCGCCGCCGCGGTCGCAGGTTGCGGCGCGGGGTCGGGCAATGGTGCTTGGGTCGGATCAAATGGGTAGTAGCGCAGCACAAGCTCTTCGTCCACCAGGTGGAAAAACGGCTTCTGCACCCGCCCCATGTTGGCCACCTCCAGGGCTTCGGCGTTGTTCTGAAAGTCGTTGCCCGGGAAAAAGGCCAGCACAACCAAGTCCGGCTGATAAGCTGCTCCTTGTTGGCGATACCACAGGAGTTGTTGATCGGTGCCCCACCCGCTGACGCCGGCCGGGATGACCTCGAAGTGCAGGCCGGCTGGCGCACGGGCGTTCAGTTCAGCCTCCAGCACCTTGCCAAACGTTTGCTCCAGCGGCACGCGCAAACCTTCGACGTAAGAGTCGCCCAGCAACAGGATGCGGAACACACCCGGCGGCTTTTGCGGCGTTTCCCGCTCCACATCGCGCAGGCCGAGCTGGTTGATCGCTACCTGGACATCGTACTCGTGGTACGGGTTGAACCAACGTCCGGCGGCGCCAGGTTGCAGCGCCCAGCCGGTTTCAGGATCAGGAACCCGCCAAAACCAGCCCGGGCTCTCGGCCGGTGGGGCAAGGCGCAGCACGCGCACCGCCACCTCCAGCGCCAAGAAGGTCAGAACAAGGCTGACCAGCATCAGAACTAGACCTGGCAGGATTTGCTGGGTTAAGCGCTGCTTCGGCATGGTGTGGCGTCCGGACACAGTGGGGAGGCTACGCAAAACGGGCCATCAGGGCTATGCCCCGATGGCCCGTTGCATCTAATCAGTCAGTCTACACTCGCGCGGCTCGGCCGGGAGACCGAGCCTGCCGTTTTTCAGGTTCGCGCAGGGGTTGGCGCGCTTAGAAGTCCATGCCGCCACCGCCGCCAGGCATCGGCGGGGTCTTTTCCTTCTCAGGGATGTCGGTGATCAGCGCTTCGGTGGTCAGGATCATGGCGGCGATGCTGGCCGCGTTCTGCAGGCCACCGCGGGTCACCTTGGCCGGATCGATGATACCGGCCTTGACCATGTCCACGTACTCCTCGGCGATGACGTCGTAGCCCAGCCGCTTGTTGTTCTGCTCTTTCTGCAAGCGGCGCACGGTCTCGACGGTCACGGCGCCGTCCTTGCCGGCGTTAGCCGCGATCTGGCGCATCGGCTCTTCGAGCGCGCGGCGCAGGATGCGCACACCGGTCAGGACATCGCCCTCAGAGTCTTTCTCGGCCTGCTCAAGAGCAGCCACGGCGTTGACCAGGGCCACGCCGCCGCCGGGCACGATGCCCTCTTCCACGGCCGCGCGGGTCGCGCTCAGAGCGTCCTCGACACGGTGCTTCTTTTCCTTCAGCTCGGTCTCGGTCGCTGCGCCCACGCGGATGATAGCCACGCCGCCGGCCAGCTTAGCCAGGCGCTCCTGCAGCTTCTCCTTGTCGTAGTCGCTGGTGCTGTTCTCGATCTCGACCTTGATCTGCTCGATGCGGCCCTTGATCTGCTTCTCGTCACCGCGGCCGCCAACGATCGTGGTGTCATCCTTGGTGGCCGTGACCTTGTCGCAGCGGCCCAGGTCGCTGATCTGGGTGGTCTCCAGCTTGCGGCCCATCTCCTCGGTGATGACCTGCGCGCCGGTCAGGATGGCCATATCCTGCAGCATGGCCTTGCGGCGATCGCCGAAGCCAGGCGCCTTGACGGCCAAGACGTTGAACACACCGCGCAGCTTGTTGAGCACCAGGGTGGCTAGTGCCTCGCTGTCGACGTCCTCGGCGATGATCACCAGGTCGCGCTTGCCAACCTGGATCAGCTTCTCCAGCACGGGGACGATGTCAGCCGCGGCCGAGATCTTCTTGTCGGTGAGCAGGATGTAGGGGTCTTCCAGCTCGGCCTCCATGCGCTCCGGGTTGGTGATGAAATAAGGAGAGATGTAGCCGCGGTCGAACTGCATACCCTCGACGTACTCGGTCTCGAAGGCCAGGCCGGTCTTGCTCTCCTCCACGGTGATGACGCCGTCCTTGCCGACCTTCTCCATGACTTCAGCGATCAGGTTGCCGATTTCCTGGTCCTGGGCCGAGATGGCGGCCACCGCAGCGATCTGCTCTTTGGTGTTGATCTCAATAGCCTGCTCGCGAATAGCCTCAGCCAACACAGCGACGCCCTTCTCGATGCCGCGCTTGAGCAGCATGGGGTTGGCGCCGGCAGCCACGTTCTTCAGGCCCTCGTTGACAATGGTCTGGGCCAGCACGGTGGCGGTGGTGGTGCCGTCGCCGGCGATGTCGTTGGTCTTGGTGGCGGCTTCCTTGAGCAGCTGGGCGCCCATGTTCTGGTAAGGCTCCTCCAGCTCGATCTCCTTAGCCACGGTCACACCGTCGTGGGTGATCGTGGGGGCGCCCCACTTCTTGTCCAAGGCAACGTTACGGCCCTTCGGGCCAAGAGTGGTCTTGACGGCGTTAGCCAGGGTGTCCACGCCGATCTTGAGGTTGCGGCGTGCTTCTTCTGCAAAAACCAGTTGCTTTGCCATGTTAGTGACTTACTCCTCTATGATGTTTGTTCTGCAATTCGTACTTTGCGTTGTGGCTGAGCAAGCGCCGACGACTAGTTGATGACGGCCAGGATGTCGCTCTCGCGCAAGATCAGGTACTTGACGCCGTCCATTTTGATCTCGGTGCCGGCGTATTTGGCGTAGAGGACGCGATCGCCCACCTTCACATCCATCTCGATGCGGGTGCCATCATCTTTGCGCGCGCCAGGCCCGACTGCCAGTACCTGCCCCTCCTGGGGCTTTTCCTTGGCGGTCTCCGGCAAGATGATCCCGGAAGCGGTCTTTTCTTCCTGTTCGATCGGCTTGACCAACAAGCGATCACCTAGTGGCTTGAGGTTCATGAAACTGCTCTGCCTCCTTCGAATGGTTGATGTAATAGAGTTTGCGTGACTGTAAGTCACCGGTGGACTAACAAAACTGTTAGCACTCACGAGTATAGAGTGCTAACGGCGCTATCTTACTCCAACTCCCCAAAACGTGCAAATTTGTCAACGCGCTGTGTTGGCCCCTGAAACTCGCGGCGGGCGTAGTTGCAGAACGATCCAGGTGGGATGCCCCCTGCAGTTGGCGTGAAAGAGCGTAGCGACCGGTGCGAGCCGGCGCAGGCAAGATCAGGGCGGTTTGACCCCACAGCGGCGCAGGCCATCCAGAGCCGGCGCCGACTCGGGCTCTTTCTCCAGCGCCTTGAGCAGCCAGGGCACGCCGTTCTCGCAGTCCATCTGCTCCAGGTTGAGGTAAGACAGCCCGATGATGTAGTAGTTGACGACGGAATCGGCCCCCAGGTCGATCGCTTTTTGCATGTTGACGATGGCTTCTTCGTAAGCCTGGCGCAGGTACAAGCCGACGCCGAGCTGGGTATAGGCCTCCGGCATGTCGGGCTTGACCTCGACCGCCTTGCGCAGCTCGCGCAGCCCCAACTGCTGATCTCCCATTTGGAAGAGAGTCTTGCCTAGCTCGAAGCGCAACCAGGGGTCTTCGGCGTTGATCTCCAGGCCTTTGCGAAACATGGCGATGGCGTTCTCGAAGTCTGACAGCGCGCGGTAGTTGCGCCCCATGGTGAGGTAAAGGAAAGGCAGCTTTGGGTTGATGTCCAACGCCCGCTGATAGTACTCCAACGCGTCGGCGTATTTGCCTTGCATCTCCAGCGTGAACCCGCGGATGCGCAAGGTCTCGACGTTCTGGTCGTCGATCTGCAAGGCGGTTTGGGCTTGCAGGGCGGCCTGATACCAGCTGCCCATGTATGCCAACGCTTCTGCCATGTAGGCCTGCGCTTCTGGCAGCGTGGGGTCTAGCTCGACAGCCAGCTGCGCCACGGTGTAGGCCTCGTCGGCTTGGCCGGTCCAGTTCAGCGCCATGGCCAACATGGCCTGGTTAAACGCATTCTCTGGGTTGATGGCAACCGCCTCCTGAGCCCAGGGCAACGCTTCTTGTGGCTTGCTGGCGTAGATGAGCAGGCGCACCAACTCGCGGCGCACCTCGTCGTTTTCCGGCTCGCGCTCGGCGACGACTTTGTAGAGATCGATCGCTTGCAGGAATTTGCCGCTGTCGGCGTATTCCTGCGCCTCGGCCAGGTAGGAGAGGGTGGTGCGCGTCGGCGTTGGCGCCGGAGTGGGCGTCTCAAATGGATTGCGGATGAGGCTGAACTCTTGGTTGGCAAAATAGACCACAGCTGCCAGCACAGCCAGCAGCAAGATCAGGCTTGGCCAACGTGAGCGCTTGCGACGAATCGGCCTATCTTTGAGCACCATAGGTCAGATCAAGCTCGGCAACCCTTGGCGGGCAACAGCGATACCGGAGAGCAAGGCGTCGTGCAGGCTCTGGACGCCGTTGCTGGCGACCACGTTCCGTACGGTGGGATGCCAGGGTTGACCGGTATACGTGGTGATGTGACCGCCTGCTTCCGTGATCAACACCTGGCCGGCGGCGGCATCCCACACGTTTAGCCCTTTCTCCCAGAACCCATCTAGCCGGCCCGCAGCCAACCAGGCCAGTTCCAGCGCGGCTGAGCCGCTGCGGCGCACGCCGCGCGTGCGGGGCATAAAATAGCTGAACTCAGCTAGGTTGTTGTCGGGGTTGGTGGCGCGGTCGTACTGGAAGCCGGTGGCCAGCAAACTCTGGGCGAGCGCGCGCGTGTTCGATACCCGCAAGCGCCGGCCGTTGCACCAGGCGCCCTGGCCGCGCTCGGCCCAGAACATCTCGTCGCGCAACGGGTCGTAGGTCACGCCTAGCTGCACCACACCGTCCACAAAGAGCGCCAAAGTAACTGCAAACACCGGATAGCCATGGGCGAAGTTGGTGGTGCCGTCCAAGGGGTCGACCGCCCAAGCAGGACCGTAGGCCGGCAAGGAGCCCTGCGCTTCTTCGCTGAGGATGGCGTGCTCGGGGAACTGGCGGCGCAGCGCACCCATGATTAGTTGCTCCGACGCCAGATCAGCTTCGGTGACCAGGTCCACGGCGCTTTGTTTGGTGTTGATCTGGCCAGGGCCCTGTTGATTGTAATCGCGCAGCACCTGGCCGGCTTGCCGCGCCAGGTCGATGGTGAAGTCGAGCATACGCAAGCGCAGGAGCAACAGCTTAGGCGCTAGACGCCTGACGGGCGTGCGCTGCCTTCAGGGCGCGCAGGCACTTGGACGGCACGTAGACGCTGCCCACCAGCGCGCCGGCGTTGCCGTCGCCGTGAAAGTCGGAACCACCGGTCACCAGCAAGTTGTAGCGGCGGGCCAGGTTGTGCAGCTTGTCGGTCAGCGACTGGGAATAGCGCGGGTAGTAGATCTCCAGGCCGGCCAGCCCTGCATCCACAAGTTCAGGCAACGACTCTGCCACAGGTAGTGGCTCAAAGAGCGTGCCATCGGCACGCACAATGTAGGGATGGGCAAAGACGGGCAGGCCGTTTACGCTGCGGATGAGCTGACACGCTTCGCTGGGCAGTAGCTTGGCGCGCTCCACGTAGGCCGGGCCGTTACGACCGATCAGCGTGTCGAAGGCCTGCGCTTTGCTGCTCACATGGCCGGCCTCGACCAGCGCCTGCGCCACATGGGGGCGGCCAATGGCGCCTTCGCCCGCCAGCTCTTGGATGCGCTCGAAAGAGACCGGATAGCCCAGCTCGGTCAGCCGCCGTGCCATGGCCTGCGCCCGTCCAACGCGGCCCTCGCGCAGACGGGTCAGCTCGGCCTGGAACGCCGGGTTATGGTAGTCTGGGAAATAGCCGAGCATATGCAGCTCGCCGGAGGGCACGTCGCAGCTCAGTTCGATGGCCGGGATCACCTCGACGCCGAAGCGTTGACCGGCGGCGAGCGCCTCATCCAGGCCCTCGGTGGAGTCGTGGTCGGCCACGCCGATGGTGTGCACACCGACCTCGGCCGCCAGTTGTACTAGCTCCGTTGGGCTCAGCTTGCCGTCAGAGGCTGTAGTGTGACAATGCAAATCAATCGTGTTCAACTCTGTTATCCTCGACGCTGTGCACTTCGGCCAGCCACAGGCGCACCATGTCGTGGGTGGACTCGAACGCCAGCTCGTGCCAAGGGATTTCATCCGGCCCGAACCAGCGCACCTCGGTCACGTCATCGCCAGGCTGCAGCGCGCCGCCGGCCGGGTGGCCGCGGTAGATCATCAGAAAGCCCGGCTTCTCCGGGTTTGTCATCAGCCGAATCTGCAGGAGGCTGTCCACGGCAATGTGTAGGCCCGTCTCTTCCAACGCCTCGCGCGCCGCGGTTTGATCGGGCAGCTCGCCGGGATCTACGAAGCCGGCCGGCAGCGCCCAGAAGCCTAGCTGGGGCGTGACCCCGCGGCGCACCAGCAGCACCCGCCCATTGTCGCTGACTAACACGGCGGCCGCCACCTTAGGGTCGCGGAAGTAGACGAACCCGCAGGCGGCGCAAACAGGGCGCTCCTGGCCAAACGCAACTTTGAGCTCTAACGCTGCGCCGCAGCGCGGGCAAAAGCGGTAATCGGTGTACATGGACTACTTGTCTTGCGCGACGCTCTGGCGCACCGCGCGCAGGTTGCTCTGTGGCGTCGTGGTCATCACGACGCAGCCCGAGGAGAGGATCAGCCGCCGGCCGCCGGTTTGAGCGATGGCATCGGCTGCCTCGCGGCACACGTCCTCGGGCGTACCGCGCAGGAGCGTCCAACGGTTCAGCCCGCCCGACACCGCACCGGTAAAGAGCTGCAGTCCCTCGGCCAGGCTGGGGCCAGCCTCGCGGTCGTGCCAGTTGACGGCCTGGACCGGATAGTCGGTGAACAGGTCGGCGTACACGTCCAGCCCGTGCAGGTGCAGCATGTTGAACCACCAGCCGCCGGCAGCCTCTAGAATGCGCAGATCGAAGGGGCGGCTGAACTGCTCGACCTCGGCGCGGCTCAGCTTGTCGGTGCTGGCCAGCTGCACGGCATAGTAGATGCCGTCGATGCCGGCGTCGCGCAGCGTATCCAGGAAACGCAAGATGCTGCGGGTGATGATCTCCAAGCCGGCCATCACCGCCCCCGGATAGCGACGCAAGTGCGCAAACAGCGCAGGGCCGGCCAGGTTCTTGGCTTGCGCCAGCGGGCTGAAGATGGTCATGATCACGGGCGTGTCTGGTCCAACACCGGCTTTGACAAGTTGGCAGGCCTGTCGAGCGTCGGCCAGCGCGCCGCTGAGCGGATCGAGCTCCCACAAGCGGCGCCAGTCCTCGGGCGCGTTGATCAAGCGGCTCTGGTACGTGCGCGTGCCCTCGTCCCCGCCTAGCCAGGCGCTCTGGATGCCCCAATCGTGCAGACAATACTCGCTGCTGGGCATCATCTTGACCAGATCGAAGTCCCAGGCGTTCTGCCAGGCCAGGTGCGCCGCAGCCAAGTCAGCCGCGCGCTGATCATCGCCTGGCCAATGGCGCCAAAGCGCCACGGCAGGACGGTCCACAGGCTCGCCGGCTATAGTCGCTTGTAGACGTTCACGCTTATTCATGGTGTTTACTCCAACACAAAGCCCTCGATGGTCGCCAGCACATCCACCGCTCCACGGCCATCGAGGCTTGTCAGAAGATACAAGGCGGGAAAGCGCGTCACCAGGTTCTTCTGTGGGGGCATGTCAGGGCCTTGCACGCGCCAGATGACGCGATTCTTGGCCATGTCGTAGCCGAAGAGCTCGGGGACCGTGCTGTACACGGCTTCCACTGGCCAACGCGCCGACGCGCTCGACTCGGCGAAGTCGGCGCGCGCGATGCTGCCCCAGTCCAGCGCTGCCACCTGGTCGGCCACTGCTGCCAGAGCGAGTTGCGCCGCAGCTTGACTGGCCGCCAGGTCGTCGGCTACCGGCCGCCAGGCGATCACGTTGACCTGGCCTGCTTCGATTTGCCCATCCACTTCGAGCAGGGCCGGCCCAACGGTGGGGAGGGTAAAGGCGTAGCGGGTGCATTTGAGCGCGCTTTGATCGCTGCGGCAGGTGAAGAGGGAGCGGTCGCCTGCGCCGTGGCGACCGTATAAGCCGCGCAGGGTGGCCGGCCCTTCGGGCGGCTCGTTCTCCGGCGCCAGCAGCGCTAGCTCGGCGACAGGGGTCAACGTCACGTCGGTGACCGACGCGGTTGCTGACGCAAGCCCCTGCACCGCAGGCATCGGCGGCGTCGAGGGCGCAGCAGCGGTAGAGGAAGGCTGCGCTGTAGGTTGCACCGTGCTGGCAGGCGAGGCCGTTGGGCCATTGGTCGGCGTCTGACCACCACAGGCGGCCAAAAACAACGTGACAGCCAGGAGGCCAGACCAAGCTGCGGCGCGCATGGTGTAGTGGGCGCAGGTCATAGGGTTCTCTCGCTGGGGTAATCCGGGCATGGTGCTTTGACCGGCGTGTTGCGCTTGTGCTGCAGACGGCGGCACACGATGATAGCACACGAGCGTGGATGGGTCAATTGCGGGCAGGTGCGGTTGGATCGGCAGGCGGTCTGTTCATTGCTTTGGCAGGAATCTCCCCAGACTCCCTTGGCGCAGGTTGGGCGGACGGCGGAAGTCGGTGCGATGCTTCCACAGGAACAGCAGGAGGCTGCCGGCCCAAACGGCCAGCCAATCCGGCGGCGCTTGTGTGAGCACGAAGAAGACCAGCAGCGTCAGCATGCCGGCTAAGATTGCCCAGCCTTCCACAACCAGGAGCTTGAGCCACACGGCGAAAGCCAGACCGAGCACCACGGGCGCCTGCCATAGCGTCAAACCGGTCCATACACCGAAGGTCACAGAGAGAGCCTTGCCGCCGTTGAAGCGCAGGAAAGGGGTATAAGCGTGACCAAGAATCGGCGCCAGTGCAGTGGCCACCAGCGCCCAGCCTGTCAACCCGGTGCTAAAGTTGGCAAGTGCGACCGGGATCAATCCCTTGAACGCGTCCAAGAAGATTGCCAGCAGCCCCCACCACTTGCCGCCGGCGCGCCAAACGTTGGCGGCGCCTGGGTTGCCGTCGCCGTACTGTCGGATATCGACGTGCAAAAAGATCCGGCCCAACCAATACGAGAGGGGCAAGGCGCCGCAGAAGAACGCGAAAGCGACCCAGAGAAGAGCAGTTGTCAGGTCTGTCATGGGGTTACTCGTGTTTTGCCGAAAGGCGGGACGTAGCGAAGCGGAACACCGCCGCTGGTCATACGCGGCGCCCCTTCCAGCGCACGCCGCGGCCGATCAGTCGATTCAAGATGCCCCAAATGGCGGCTAGCTGCACAAAGAGGGCGCCGAAGGGCGCAGCCAGCGCCCACCAGGGCGAGCCAAAGCGTCTGGCCCAAGAGAACATCGACACGGTTGTGGCGGCCCATGTCGCGGGCAGCCAGCGGCGATCTAGCTTGCCGCCGGCTACACCGAGCGAGGTAACCAGCGGCGAAATCAGCGCCGTAACGAACAAAGCTGTAACTACGCTGCGCAGCCCAGACCAGCGCAAAGAGTCGGCGCCTAGCCGGTTCATCCCATGCCAAGTAGCCAGGGTGTTCTCGTACATGCGCACCCGCGCCGCTTCCTCGTCGAGCAACACGGCCGTCTTGTAGCCGAGGCGGCGCAGGAGCTGGCCGTAGGCAACGTCTTCCAGCGCTTCTGCGCGCACGGCGGCGAAACCGCCGCTGGCCTGGTAGACTGAGCGCCGCAACAGGATGTATTGCCCGTTGAAGAGGGTGTCCTGCGGGTTGCTGCCGGCAAATAACCCAGCAAAGGCGGCTGTCAACGCCAGGCGGTCGATTACGCCGTGACACTCCTGTTTGAGGAACAGGCTCAGGCCGTCGAGCTCGTGTTGCAGGGCGTGCGCAACGGCGCGTGCAGGGCCGTATGGGTCGTGGCGTGTGTCGGCGTCGGTGAAAAGCAGCCATTCGCCTTGGGCGGCCTGCGCGCCGTGGTGACAGGCGTGGGGCTTGCCTTTCCAGCCGGCCGGCAGGCGATTCAATCTCAGGACGCGTGCGCCATGAGCAGCGGCAACGTCAGCGGTGTGATCGGTGGAGTTGTCGTCGACGACGATGATCTCGTGAGGCCCGGGGTAGTGGATGGCCTGGAGGGACGGTAACAGATGGCGCAAGTTGTGTTCTTCGTTGCGCGCTGGCACGATGATGGACAGCGATGGCAAGGGGGCCGTGCACCGGCAGGCCTCCAGGTGTGGCATCGACCGTATGCGACGTTCCGCCTGCCAACTGAGGGGCAGAGCCAGGAAAGTGAGCGCGGCCGAGCGTCGCCAGCTATACCAGGCAGGCACCGATCACCTCCGCCTCTTGATGCGCATCTTCACGCCGGGGCGCGGCTCCAGCGTTGCGCCCATGTATGGCTTGATCTGCTTGCCGTTGAGCAGTTCGAACTCGAAGGTCTGCAAGAGCCGGGAGAGCACGACCTTGGACTCGACTTGGGCAAAGGCCGCGCCAATGCAATTGCGCGGCCCGCCGCCGAAAGGCACGTAGCTGAAAGGGGTGCGATTGCTCTCTTGCTGGCGGTCGAAGCGCGCCGGGCAGAATTCTTCGGGGTTCTCCCAGTGGTTCTTGTCGCGGTGCGACAGGTAGATCGAATACATGACGCGCGTTCCTGCCGGCACGTCGTATCCTTGGATGCGCACGTCGGTCAAGGCGCGGCGGTTGCCGACGTGGATGGGTGGGTAGAGGCGCAGCGTTTCCTTGATCACCTGGTCGGTGACCACGAGGCGGTTGATTTGCTCCACCGACGGCGGCTGGTCGCGGCTGGTCAGCACCGTATCGACCTCGTCGCGCATGGCGGCCATGGCGTCGGGATGCGTGCCGATCAGGTAGAACACCCAGGCCAGCAGCGCGGTGCTGGTGTCATGGCCGGCGATGAGCATGGTCAGGAGTTGGTCGCGGATCAAGTCGTCGCTGTAGCCGGAATGTACGATCAATTGCCCCAACAGGTCGCCCGGCGATGGCTCCACGCCAAACTTTGCCAGCTCTGCCCGCCGTTCGCGGATGATGCCGTAGAGATACTCGTCCATCGCCGCGATGGCGTGCCTGTACTTCGGTCGTGGCATGCCAGACCAGAAGATCCACAGCCCGGGCGAGATGTACTCCAGCAAGTGCATGATCGGCTGCCACATGCGCTGCATGTCTGGCATGAACTCGACTTCGAACAGCGTGCCCATCAAGATCAGGAGGGCCACGCGACGCATTTCCACCAGCATGTCGCGCACGTCGCCGTCATGCCAGGTATTGGTGATGTCGTCGGTGTAGCGCCAGAAGGCGGGAATGTGCGGCAGCACGTGGCGCCTCTGCAGGGCCGGGTCCATGTGGCTGCGCACTTCGTCGTGGAACTCACCATCGATGACCAGCACCCCTTCGCGCAACAGTTTGGTCACCGGGTCGCCTTCTGGCCGCCACTGGAACTTCTGACGTTCTGTCACGAGAATCTGGCGATTGGACTCGGGGCCGATGAACACGGCGGGTTGAAAACGCGGCAGCGTGATGCGGAAAGCCGTGCCGACGTGTTTGTTCATGAGCGTGAGCGCGGTCAAGAGCGAACGCTCGCGCGCCAGCCCTTTCAGGACCGCCAGTCCGGTTTCGCTGCCCGCTGTGGGCAGCGGCGAGGAGGTTTGCGTCATGAGAGTACCTGTGCTAGCTAAGACAAATGTGCCCGCGGCAGCATGCTGAGTCGCAAGGCAGCAGTGCAATTCTACACGAGAACGACAAAATTCGCCAGACCCAGCTACCCAGTTTGAACCGCCATAGGCGCCAGCCTGCAAGAGTCGACAGTAGTCCACGCTTCTCTGTTCGTAATGCGCACTGTGCAAGATCGACAAATCTGTCCGACATTCCCGCTGCGATGAGGACGCTGTGTCAGCGGCAGCCGCCCCCGGTTGTGAATAACTGCGCCGGTTCGAACCGGCTTGATGGTGCACCGACAAGCGCCGGCGCCGGGGCGTCGTTTTCCAGACGGGGGACTTTTATCCTCCGGTGGTTGCCGCCAACGCACGACTCACATGACCAGCTGCATAGTCGGGTTGTAACTATTCAGCCATAGGTGCCGGGCATTTGGATTCTAACCTGAAAATCGCTCGGGCCGGTCTCCGACCGTGCCCGCCGCGCTTTCATT